>JAKACF010000203.1 GCA_021821585.1 Actinomycetes bacterium | reverse complement strand
CGAGGCGCTGCACATCTTCATCTCCAACAGGAAGAACGACATCCGGCCGGGCAGCACCGGCACGCCCGTCGACTCCTACGAGCTGCGCCTGCTCGACGACGACGGCAACGTCCTCGAGGGAGCGGCAACCGGGCACCTCGAGCTGCGCGGCGACTCGATCGCAATCGGCTACTGGTGCGACGCGGCCAGCACCCGGCACTCGTTCCGGGGGGACTGGCTGCACACCGGGGACGTCTACGCGCGGTCGGAGGACGGCTACTACACCTACCTCTCCCGCTCGGACGACATGATCAAGGCCGGAGGCATCTGGGTGGCGCCGTCCGAGGTCGAGTCCGTCCTGCTCGAGTGCCCCGGCGTGCTCGAGGCGGGCGTCGTCGGCCTTCCCGACGAGGAGGGCCTCGACAAGCCGGTGGCCTTCGTGGTGCCGCTGCCCGGCGAGCACCTCGAGGTCGACACCATCGCAGAGTTCTGCAGGGCGCGCCTCGCCCCGTTCAAGCGTCCGAAGAGGATCATCGTGATCGACGAGCTGCCGAAGACGGCGACGGGGAAGATCCAGCGCTTCAAGCTGCGCCAGCTCGGCGTCCCGGCGCTGGCGCCGCCGATGCCGGCATGACGCCAGTCGGTCCGGCGACTCAGCCCGTCTGCCGGGAGCCTCGACGTTCGTGGCGCTGGGCTGCCCGTCGCTCCGCCTCCTCGAACCACGCGCCGGCGTCGGGCACGAACTCCTCGTGCAGCTGCTGGAACAGGGCGTGAGCGCGCTGGCCGGGCCAGCACGGGGGCAGCAAGGCGGTCGGCAGCCCCGGGTCGGTGAAGGGGAACTTCCTCCACTCGTGGACGAGGCGCGTGTTCACCGTGAAGGCGAGCGACGGGTCGGTCTCGGCCGCGGCGGCGAACTCGGTGATGAAGGCGCGGTACCGCCGCTCGAGCTCCACGAGGTCCCAGGCGTCCTGGACGACCGCCCCGGCGTCGCCGACCTCGCCGAGCTCGGCGACGAAGCACACGAGACGGCTCGGAGGCTCGAGGCCCTCGAAGATCGACTTCACGACCACCCGGCGTCTCGTGTCGGGCGAGAGCCACACGCCCTGGCCGAGCGACCCGAAACCCGCCCAGGCGAGCCGGGTCCGCAGCACGTGGCGGTCGGCGCGGCGCTCCTCGGGTATGGAGATCACGAGCACCACCCACTTGCCGTCCCAGTCCTGGCGGGTCGGGTCGAAGGCGTAGATGCGCGCCGACCCCTCTGCGAGCAGGACCCTGCCCCGGTCGGTGAGGTGCCAGCGCGCTTCCCTCCCGACGCGCTCGCTCTCGAGCCAACCGGCCTTCGCCGCACGTGCGAGCGCCTGGCGGGCCGCCTTGTCCTCGACCCCGAAGAGGGCGAGCGCCTCGAGCAGCGTGGAGGTCCACACCGTGCCGCCCCGCACCAGTACGTACTCGCCGAGCACGGTGAGCAGGAGCGAGCGGGCGCTCTGACTTCTCTGCAGGGAGCGACGCTCCGGCTCGAGCGGGACGGGCCACGACGGCGGGCCGTCCTCCTGGTGCCGACCCTCGCCGATGCCGTAGGCGACAGGCAGAGGCGGGAGGCTCGCCGGAAGCCGGGGAGCCCGGGCACGCGGCGCTCGCTCCCCGCGGCGAACTCGAGCCGGGCTCACGCCGGCACCTGCCCTCGCCCGAGCGGCAGCGCCGGGGCTCCTGCCGGTCGGCGGAGGTCGCCCCGGTTGGCGGCGGACCTCTCGCCGCGCCGTCGCGCGCGGCACGCGTCGCACGACCGAGTCGCGGGCATGGCACCATGCTATGCAATTTCGACGGGCGTTCAGACTCTGTAGGATGATTTCTCACGGAGGGCCGGTCACAGCTGCTTGCAGGGTGAGTCGGACGACCACCGGAGGGGAGCAGGGACTATGGACACCTTGCGGCAGGAGGTGAGCCACGATGACCCCGCGGCGGACGCCCCGCCGACCGAGGAGCCGATCGAGGGCGAGATCACCTTCGCCACCCGGCCCGACCGCTACCGCCACTGGACGCTGTCCTTCGACGGCCCGGTGGCGACGCTCGCCCTCGACGTCGACGAGGGCGGCGGCCTGCACCCGGGTTACGAGCTGAAGATGAACACCTACGACCTCGGCGTCGACATCGAGCTTCACGACGCCGTCCAGCGCCTGCGCTTCGAGCATCCGGAGGTGACGGTCGTCGTGCTCACGAGCGCCAAGGAGCGGGTCTTCTCCGCCGGCGCCAACATCCAGATGCTCGCCCAGGCCGCCCATGGCTTCAAGGTGAACTTCTGCAAGTTCACCAACGAGACGCGCAACGGCATCGAGGACGCGAGCCTCCGCTCCGGGCAGCGCTACCTGGCGGCGCTCAACGGGCCCGCCGCCGGCGGCGGGTACGAGCTGGCATTGGCGAGCGACCACATACTGCTCGTCGACGACAACGCGGCGGCGGTGTCCCTGCCGGAGGTGTCCCTTCTCGGCGTCCTGCCCGGTACCGGCGGACTCACACGTCTCGTCGACAAGCGCAAGGTCCGCCGCGACCTCGCCGACGTCGTCTCCACCCGCGCCGAGGGCACACGGGGGACGAGGGCGCTCGAGTGGGGCCTCGTCGACGAGCTCGCCCCTCGCAGCACCTTTGCCGAGGCGGTCGCCCGACGGGCGGCCGCCCTCGCCGGCGACTCCCCGAGGGGTGCCGGTGCGGGTGTCGCCCTCCCTCTCCTCGAGGCCAGCCGGACCGACAGGGTGATCGGGCACCGCTACGTCCGTGCGGCGGTCGACCGAGCAGCGAGGACGGTCGACATCACGGTCGCCGGACCGGAGCGCGAATGCCCCGCCGGACCGGAGGCGGCCCGAGCCGAGGGCGCGGACTTCTGGCCCCTTCGCATGGCGCTCGAGCTCGACGACGTGCTCCTCTGGCTGCGGTTCAACGCAGCGACCTGCGGCACCTGGCTGCTGCGCACCTCAGGCGACGGGAGCCTCGTCCGGACCTACGACGAGCACCTCGTCGCGCACGCCGACGACTGGTTCGCCAACGAGGTCACCGGGCTCCTCCGGCGTGTGCTCCGCCGGCTCGAGACGAGCGGGAGGAGCGTGTTCGCCCTGGTGGAGCCGCGCAGCTGCTTCGATGGCTCGCTCTTCGAGCTGGCGCTCGCCGCCGACCGCAGCTACATGGCCGAGGGCGCCTTCGAGACCGACGGCGAGCCGGCCGAGGCTCGCGTCGCCCTCACGGGCATGAACTTCGGCCGCCTCGAGATGGACAACGGACTCACGAGGCTCGAGACTCGCTTCCTCGGCGAGCCCTCCAGGGTTGACCGCCTGAGGGAGCTCTCCGGGCAGCCGCTCGACGCGGCGGCAGCGAGCGCTGCCGGACTCGTGACGTTCGTCTACGACGAGATCGACTGGGAGGACGAGATCCGGGTGGCCGTCGAGGAGCGGACCAGCTTCTCGCCCGACGCCCTCACCGGGATGGAGGCGAACCTGCGCTTCGCCGGTCCCGAGACCTGTGCCACGAAGATCTTCGGCCGCCTCTCGGCGTGGCAGAACTGGATCTTCCAGCGGCCGAGTGCGAGCGGGCCCGAAGGCGCCCTGAAGCGGTACGGCACCGGCAGCGCACCGGTCTTCAGCACCGAGCGCACCTAGGTGCGCGCGCCAAGGAGGGGAAGCAAGAGAGTGCGGCAGCGGCACCAGGCAAGGAGGTTGCGGTGACTCGAGTCGACTACGGCGACCTGATACCGAACAACGTGGACCTCGGCGACGACAAGCGTCTCGAGCGGGCGCTCGCCTCCTGGCAGCCGCGCTACCTCGAATGGTGGCGCAGCGCCGGTCCCCAGCACTTCGCCTCGTCCGACGTCTACCTGCGCACGGCGGTCTCGGTCGGCAAGGAGGGCTGGGCCAACTTCGACTACGTGAAGATGCCCGAGTACCGCTGGGGGATCTTCCTCGCCGAGCCCGCGGCGGACCGGCGCGTCGCCTTCGGAGCTCGCAGAGGCGAGCCGGTCTTCCAGGAGGTGCCGGGCGAGTACCGCTTCGACCTTCGCAGGCTGATCGTGGTCCAGGGGGACACCGAGCCCGCCTCGGTCGAGCAGCAGCGGCATCTCGGGGCGACCGCCCCGAGCCTGTACGACCTGAGGAACCTCTTTCAGGTGAACGTCGAGGAGGGTCGGCACCTCTGGGCGATGGTCTACCTGCTGCACCGCTACTTCGGCCGCGACGGCCGGGAGGAGGCGGAGGCACTGCTCGAGCGCCACTCCGGCGACGTCGACCGTCCCCGCCTGCTCGAGGCGTTCAACAAGCCGACGACCGACTGGCTCTCGTTCTTCTTCTTCACGTACTTCACCGACCGGGACGGCAAGTTCCAGCTCCACGCGCTTGCCGAGAGCGCCTTCGACCCGCTGGCGCGCACCACCCAGTTCATGTTGAAAGAGGAGGCGCACCACATGTTCGTCGGCGCCACCGGGATCGCCCGCGTGGTGCAGCGCACGGCAGAGCTCATGCGCGCCGAGGACAGCGACGACATCCAGCGCCTCGGCGGGATCAACCTCTCGACGATCCAGCGCTACCTGAACGCCCACTTCAGCGTCACCCTCGACCTCTTCGGCAGCGAAGGGTCGTCCAACGCCGCCTCCTACTACGCCGCCGGCCTGAAGGGCCGCTTCCACGAGAGCGACCGCCAAGACGACCACCACCTCGCGGAGGCCAGCTACCCGGTCGACTCGCCCGGGGACGCCGACATCACCATCCGGGAGGTCCCGGCGCTGCAGGCGCTCAACGTCATGCTGCAGGACGACTTCATCGACGACTGTCGAAAGGGCGTCGACCGATGGAACCGCATCCTCTCCAAGGCTGGCGTCGACGTGCAGCTCGCCCTGCCGCACCGGGGATTCAACCGCTCCGTCGGCGCCTTCGCCGGCAGGCACGTGACGCCCGACGGCCGGATCGTGTCGGCCGCCGAGTGGGAGCTCGGTGCCCGGGAGTGGCTCCCCTCCGAACACGACCGCGACGTCGTCGCCGAGCTCATGCAGCCGTGCACGACACCGGGCGAGTTCGCCTCGTGGATCGCGCCGCCCGAGACCGGCGTCGGCGGCCGCGAGCGCGACTTCGCCTACGTGCGGACCTGACGGGGCTCGAGATGGCCGACGGTCCCGGGCTGCTCGACGAGAGGCTCACCGCGACGACCGGGAGCTTCTACCTGCCGGCGCTCGAGGCCCTCGTCCGTCTGCCTCTCGAGCAGAGCCGGCGTGACCGCCGAGCGGGCCGCTCGATCGGCGTCTTCGTGACCGGCTACCCCGGCTCTCCCCTCGCCGGACTCGACCTGGCGCTCGCCCGGCGCAGGAACCTGCTCACCGAGCACGGCGTCGTCCATGTCCCCGGTGCGAACGAGGAGCTCGCCGCCACCGCCCTCATGGGCACCCAGATGCTGGAGCAGCACCCGCACGAGCGCTTCGAGGGGGTGGTCGGCTTCTGGTACGGCAAAGGGCCCGGGGTCGACCGCAGCGGGGATGCCCTGAAGCACGGGAACTTCG
>JAKACF010000202.1 GCA_021821585.1 Actinomycetes bacterium | reverse complement strand
CTGAACGCCGCCAACGAGGTCGCCGTCGCCGCCTTCCTGCAAGGGGCGATCGGCTGGAGGGGGATCGCGGCGGTGGTCTCCGACGTCCTCGACACCTTCGAGCAGACCGAGCTGCGTAGCATCGAGGACGTGCTCGAGGCCGACCGCTCCGCCCGGGCGAGCGCCCGCGCGGCGGTGACGGCCCGAAGCCGGGCTGCATGAGCGACCCGCAGCCGGCGGGAGCGGCCGCCCCGCCGGCCCGGCAGAACCTCTGGGCGGTCCTGCGGCTGCTCGTCGTCCTGGCTGCCGGCGTCGTGCTGGCGGTCGAGCTGCACGCCGTCAACGTCCTCGTGGTCGTGCTGGCGCTCGTCGCCATGATCATGCTGCACGAGCTCGGTCACTTCACCGCCGCCAAGGCGAGCGGGATGAAGGTGACCGAGTACTTCCTCGGCTTCGGGCCGAGGCTGTGGTCGGTGAGGAAGGGCGAGACCGAGTACGGCGTCAAGCTGCTGCCCGCCGGTGGCTACGTGAAGATCGTCGGGATGACGATGCTCGAGGACGTCGCCGCCGAGGACGAGCCCCGGAGCTACCGGCAGGCGAGCTTCCCGAGGCGCTTCGCCGTCGCGGTGGCGGGCTCGAGCATGCACCTGCTCATCGCCCTCGTCCTGTGCTGGAGCTACTTCGCCTTCGTCGGCGTGCCGGTCACCACGACGCCGTACGTGGGGGGCATGCTCCACTTCTCGGGCGGCCCCTCCCCGGCGGAGAAGGCAGGGATCCGGCCCGGCGACCGCTTCGTCTCGGTCGACGGCCGGAAGGTGACCTCCTTCGCCGTGCTCCAGCACGAGATCGGCTCGCACGCCGGCAAGGTGCTGCCGGTGGTGGTCGAGCGCAACGGCACGCTGCGCCACCTCGAGGTGCGCCCCGTCAGCGACAAGAGCGTGACCGAGTACTACGACGGCCAGCGGCTGCCGCCGCCCTCGGGGAAGGCGAGCGGCGTCATCGGCGTGGAGCTCACCTCCGGGACCAACCGGACGGTCGGGCCGCTCGCGAGCGTCCCCCGGGCCGCAGGCGAGTTCGGGAGCCTCGTCTCGGCCACGGTGCACGGCCTCACGGACGTCTTCTCCTTCCACGGCCTCGGCCAGTTCGCCCACTCGGTCGCGACGGCCGGCAACCATCCCGCGCACCCGTCTGGCGCCTCGGGTGGCGCGTCGTCCGGCTCGTCGGGCAGCTCGGTCCTCTCGATCGTCGGCGTGATCCAGGTCGGCTCGCAGGCCGCCTCGGTCAGCCCCGGCTACCTCCTCCTGCTCCTCGCCGAGATCAACCTGTTCGTCGGGCTGGTCAACCTCTTCCCGATGCTGCCGCTCGACGGCGGCCACGTCGCCATCGCCGTCTACGAACGCCTCCGTTCGCGACGGGGCCGCCGGTACCACGCCGACGTGCTGAAGCTCATGCCGGTCGCCTACGTCTTCCTCGCCTTCATCGTCGTGCTCGGCCTCGGCGCCCTCTACGCGAACATCGTCCAGCCGGTCCACCTGCCAGGAGGCTGACCCGCAGGCGGCACCGGGGGCCGCTCCCGGCGCCGTTAGGCTGCCCCCCATGGCACGGGCTGCGGTCAGCAACGCCGAGCGGCGCAGGACGAGACAGATCGCCGTCGGAGACGTCCTGATCGGCGGGGGAGCGCCGGTCTCGGTCCAGTCGATGACGACGACCAAGACGGCGGACGTCGACGCCACGCTCAGCCAGATCTACGCCCTGGCGGCTGCCGGCGCCGACCTCGTCCGCTGCACCTGCAACGAGCAGGCGGCCGCCGAGGGGCTGGCGCGGATCATCCCCCGCTCTCCGGTCCCGATCATCGCCGACATCCACTTCCACCACGAGATGGCCCTCGCCGCTCTCGAGGCCGGGGTGCAGGGGCTCCGCCTCAACCCGGGCAACCTCCGCAAGCCGGAGGAGATCAAGCTCGTCGCCTCGGAGGCGCGGGACCGCGGGGTGCCGATCCGGATCGGGGTGAACGCCGGGTCGCTCCATCCCGAGCTCTACAAGCGCTTCGGAGGCGCGACGCCCGAGGCGCTCGTCGAGTCGGCCCGCATGGAGCTCGCCTACTTCGAGGAGGTGGGCTTCGAGGACGTGAAGATCTCGGTCAAGGCCTCGACCGTCCCCCTCATGATCGAGGCCTACCGTCTCGCCTCGGAGACCTTCGACCATCCGCTCCACCTCGGCGTGACCGAGGCCGGCCCCCCGCCCTCGGGGCTCGTGAAGGCGACGGCGGGCATCGCCACCCTCCTCGCCGAGGGCATCGGGGACACGATCCGCTACTCGCTCACCGCCGACCCGGTCGAGGAGGCCCGGGCGGGGCGCCAGCTGCTCGAGGCGATGGGCCTGAGGGAGCGCAAGGGACTCGACCTCATCGCCTGCCCCTCCTGCGGGCGCGCCGAGATCGACGTGATCGGGGTCGCCAAGGAGGCGCAGGCGGCCCTCGAGGAGAAGAACCTGCCGATCCAGGTCGCCGTCATGGGGTGCGTCGTGAACGGCCCGGGCGAGGCCCGTGAGGCAGATCTCGGCATCGCGGCCGGCCGCAGGCGTGGGCACCTGTTCATCAAGGGCCAGATCGTCCGGGTCGTGCCGGAGGACGAGATGGTCTCCGCCCTCGTCGCCGAGGCGGAGCGGCTCGTCGCAGAGGGCATCGAGGCCCGCCTGGCGGCGGCAGACTCGAGCGCAGCCGAGGAGGCCGAGGCCGACCGCCGGGCGCTGTTCGAGGCCAAGGGGGAGGACGCCAACGCCTCCGAGGAGCGGGTCGAGCTGATCCGCAAGACGATCGCCGAGGAGCGCTGAGCCTCCCCGCACGAAAAGGGGGTCCTCGATCAACGAGCCCGTGACCGCAACGGTCGCCCATCACGAGGTCGAGTCGGTCTTCGAGACCCTCGAACGGGGTTTCGGCGAGCGGATCTCGCCCGCCTACCGACAAGCCCTTCGCAAGGCGACCATCCCCGACCGCCTCCTCGTCAGCCGGGACGGCCCTCAGGTGGTGGGCACGGCCGCCTCCGAGCCGGCGCGGATGACCCTGCCGGGCGAGGTCGTGGCCCCCGTGGCGGCGGTCGTCGGGGTCGCCGTCCTGCCCACGCACCGCCGCCAGGGCCGGCTGCGCTCGATGATGCGGTACCAGCTCGACGACCTCCGGGCGCGGGGCGAGGACCTGGCGGTGCTCACCTCGAGCGAGGCCCGCATCTACCAGCGCTTCGGCTACGGGCCGGCGACGCTCGCCAGCACGTACCGGCTGGAGAAGCGGGACCTCTCGGTGCTCGTGCCCGAGCGGATCGACCTCTCGGGGATGGCGGTCCGCTTTGTCGAGCGGGACGAGGCCGAGCGGCGTTTCCCGCCGCTCCTCTCGGCCCACCAGCCCTCCCGGTCAGGAGAGGTGTCCCGCCTCACGCTCGGTTGGGAGGACGTCCTCGGCACCGACACCGAGGAGGAGCAGAAGGACCGCTTCTTCGTGGAGTGCACCGAGGCGGGCGAGCCGGTCGGGTACGCCATCTACCGGATCGGGCGGGATCCGGGCACCTCCGGGCGGGTGCTCCGCCTTGTCGAGCTCTGCGCGCTCAGCGATCCGGCCTACCTCGCCCTGTGGTCCTACCTCCTCGAGGTCGACCTGGTCGGGACCCTCGTCACGGGACACCGCCCGACCGACGAGCCGATCCGTTGGCTGCTGTCCGATCCCCGGCGCATGGTGCCGCTCCGCACGGGCGAGCACACCTACGTCCGTCTCGTCGAGGTGGCGGCGAGCCTCGCCGCCCGGCGGTACTTCGCCGAGGGCGAGCTCACGATCGCCGTGGCGGACCGGTTCTGTCAGTGGAACACCGGTCGCTACCACCTGAGCTTCGGGGGGGACGGCACGGCCGCCGTCGAGCGGCTCCCTCTCGAGGGGGCGGCCGACCTGGCGGCGGATGTCTCGGTGCTCGCCTCCTGCTACCTCGGGGGCCTCCGGCCGAGCGCGCTGGCCCAGATCGGGCTCGTCGAGGCGGCCAGCCCCCGAGCGCTGGCGACGGCCGACCGGCTCTTTCTCGGACCCGTCCCGCCCTTTTCGACGACCTCGTTCTGAGGTCGGTCAGCGGGTCCGGTCGAGGCGGACCGTCCTCGTCCTGAGCTCGCCCCCGACGGCGGTCACGAGGTCGGCGAGGTGCGGGTGGCAGGTGAGGAGGAGCACCTGGTGCCGATCGGCGGCAACCACGAGCTCCCGGGCGACCGCCTCCTGACGACCGGGGTCGAAGTTGACGAGCACGTCGTCGAGGACGATCGGCAGCGGCAGGTACCGCTCGGCGAACGACTCGGCGAGGCCGAGGCGCAGGCAGAGGTAGAGCTGCTCCATCGTCCCCCTGCTGAGCTCGGTGGCATCGACGTGCTGGCCGTCGGGACGCAGCGCCCTCACCGACGGCTTCGAGCCGTCGGGGGCCGAGTCGACCGCGAGGCGCACGTAGCGCCCGCCGGTCACCGCTTCGAAGTGCCGTGCCGCCCGGTCGAGCACGGCCGGCTGGCGTTGCTCCTCGTAGCGCTTGAGGGTCCGCTGCAGAAGCGTCCTGGCGCCGCTCACGACGAGGAACGACCGCACGGCCTGCTCGAGCTCCTCTTCGAGCTCCTGGCAGCGCTGCTCCCACTCGGGCACGGCCGCCGACCGCGCCAGCTCGGCGAGCTGTCGGCTCTTTGCCTCGTGGTCGCGCACCGCCTGCTCGTAGCGCTCCTCCAGGGTCCGCAGGCTGCCCGCCGCCTCCTCGGCCCGTTCCTGCCAGTCGATGACCCGCCCCGAATCGAGCTCCTCCCGGAGCTCGAGGGCGTGATGACCCTCTCCGAGGGCCATGGAGAGCTCGCGCTCGCAGGCGGCGATCGCCTGCTCTGCCTCCCGGCGCTCTCGCACCCTCCCCGCCAGGCGGCCGAGGACGCCAGACATCTCGGCCAGCATCTGCTCGGCGAGCGCCTCGGAGAGGGGTTCGGCCCCCGAGGACAGCCCGCCCGGGTCGACGCCCGCCGTCCCGTTGATCCCGATGTCGGCGGCGAGGCCGAGAAGCGAGTCCTCGAAGCGGACGATGGACTCGGACACGAGGGCGAGCTCGGCGCTGATCCGCTGGCGCGCCTGCAGGCGCTCGCGCAGCTCGGCGAGCTTGCGGAGGCGCTCGGCGAGCTGTTCCCCGGTCAAGGAGGCGTCGAGCCCGTTGCGGGCGGCGAACGCCGCCAGCTCCGCCCGGGCACCCTCGGCGATCCGGGTGAGCCGGGCGGCTTCGGTGGAGGCGGCGCTCGACCGGTCCCGGGCGTCGCGCACGCGCTCCCACTCGGCGTCGAGACGGCGGCGGCGGTCGAGCAGCAGCTCGGTCTCGTCGACCAGCCCGGTGACACCGACCGCCGAGCGGCCGGCCGCCGACACCTGCGGCCCGAGCATCCCTGCGAGCTCGTTGACGCGCCGCCGGGCGTGTGCGAGCTCGGCCTCGGGGCCGGAGCGGGGCTCGGGCTCGCCGCTCGCGTCCGTCTCTGTCGCACGGCTGCGGC
>JAKACF010000201.1 GCA_021821585.1 Actinomycetes bacterium | reverse complement strand
GATCGCGCAGATGTCGGGGGCGCACCCGGGCCGCTTCCAGGGTGTGGCGGTCGCCCCCCGGGTGGACGACACGGTGCTCGAGGAGCTCCGCCGGGCGTGGGGTGAGCTCGGGCTGCGCGGCGTGCTCATCTTCTCGAACATCGAGGGCAAGCCGGTCGACGACAAGGAGATGTGGCCCCTCTACGACGAGTGCGAGCGCCAGGACCAGCCGGTCTGGATCCACCCCCAGCACACCGAGCACCTCTACCCGTGGATCAAGGAGTCGCTCCTCGACCGGAGCCTCGGGTGGCCCTTCGACACCTCCCTCGCCATGGCGCGCCTCGTCTACGGCGGGGTCATGGAGCGGCATCCGAACCTGAAGGTCGTGACCCACCACCTCGGCGGGATGATCCCGTACTACGGTGCCCGTCTCGAGGCCTTCGACGCCGAGATCAACGAGTACTCGAGCCTCAAGCTCACCAAGGAGCGCAGCGTCGAGCTGTCCCGTCCCGTCGGCGAGTACTTCCGCCGCTTCTACAACGACACGGCCATCAGCTACGCCCCGGGGACCCTCGAGTGCGGCGTCGGCTACTTCGGCGACGGGCACGTCCTGTTCGGCACGGACTTCCCGATGGGCTCGGCCAGCGGCGAGCAGTGGACCCGGGACATCTTGAGGGCGATCGACGACGCCGCGCTCGACCCGGCGAGCAAGGAGCGCATCCTGTCCGGCAACGCCCGCCAGATGCTCGGGCTCGGATGAGGCCGTGAGCGGGCTGGCTACCGCCGAGGACCAGCGTCTCGTGCGGGTGGCGGCCCGGGCGCTCGGGAGGGCCGGGCTCGTCCACGCCTACGGCCACTGCTCGAGACGCCTCGACGACTCGCACTTCCTCGTCTGTGCCCCGAGACCGATGGGCCTCATCGCCGCCGGTGAGGACGGCACGGTCTGCCGCCTCGACGGCGACCTTCCCGACGGCGTGCTCGGAGAGGTCAGGATCCACCAGTCGGTGTACCGTCGCCGCCCCGAGATCGGCGGCATCTGCCGGACCCAGCCTCCGTCGGTCATGGCCCTCTCGGCGGCGGGGCTCACGCCGGTCCCGCGTCACGGCTTCGGCGCCTACCTCGCTTCCCCACCTCCCCTGCACGACGACGTCCGTCTCGTACGCGACGACGAGACGGCGGAGCGGGTTGCCGAGGAGATGGCGGCTCACGTCGCCGTCGTGCTGAGGGGGAACGGTGCGGTCGTGGCGGCCGAGTCGCTGGAGCGGGCGGTCGTGCTCACGTGGTACCTCGAGGACGCCGCCCGGGTCGAGCTCGCCGTGCGGTCGGCGGGCATCGCCGGCGAGGGCCTCACGCCGGAGCAGGCGCGCTCCCGTGCGACCTGGAGCGGCCGGATCGCCGAGCGGATGTGGGAGTACCTGACCGCCGGGGATCCCGAGCCTCCGGCGCCGAGCTGAGCCGCTCGGGTGCGTTCCTTGACAGGCTGTTTCGAGCGGCCATACCGTGCCGCCGTGGGTCACTACCGAGGTGGCTACTGATGCCGGTGCGAGCGGGACGCGTCCACATCGTCGATGCGGTCCGGACTCCGATCGGCAAGGCCCGGGGCGTCCTCAGCTCGGTGCGCCCCGACGACCTGGCGGCCACCGTGCTCCGGGCGATCGTGGCGCGGAACCCGTCGCTCCCGCCCGAGGCGATCGAGGACGTCGCCGTCGGCAACGTCAACCAGGCGGGGGAGGACAACCGCAACGTCGGCCGCATGGCGGTGCTCCTGGCGGGGTTGCCGATCACGACGGCGGGCGTCACGGTGAACCGGCTCTGCGGCTCGAGCCTCGACGCCTTCCTCCACGCCTACCGGTCGATCGCCCTCGGCGAGGCCGAGGTCGCCGTCGCCGGCGGCGTCGAGTCGATGAGCCGCTCGCCCTTCGTCATCGCCCGGCCGGAGAAGGCGCTGCCCCGCGCCCTCGACCTCGTCGACTCGACGATCGGCTGGCGGTTCACGAACCCGGACATGCCAGAGGAGTGGACCGTCTCGATGGGCGAGACGGCCGAACGGCTGGCGGAGCAGTACGGCATCGCCCGGGAGCGCCAGGACGTCTTCGCGCTGGCGAGCCACGAGCGTGCCGTGGAAGCGGCGTCGAAGGGTCGCTTCGACGACGAGATCGTGCCGGTCCCGCTCGGGGACGGCAGCGTCCTTCGCGACGAGGGGCCCCGCGCCTCGACCTCACTCGAGGCACTCGCCGCCCTGCGCCCGGCCTTCCGCCCGGGCGGGACCGTCACGGCGGGCAACTCCTCCTCCATCAACGACGGCGCCTCTGCCGCCCTGCTCGTCTCCGACGAGGCGCTCGAGCGGTTCGGGCTGACCTCCCTCGCCACGGTCGAAGGAGGAGCCGTCGCAGGGGTGCGCCCCGACATCATGGGCATCGGGCCGGTTCCGGCCACGGGCAAGCTGCTCGGGCGCCTCGGCTGGTCGGTGGACGACCTGGCGGCGGTCGAGCTCAACGAGGCGTTCGCCGCCCAGAGCTTGGCCGTGCTGGCCGAGTGGGGAGTGCCCGACGACTGGGCGCCGCTCAACGCCAACGGCGGCGCCATCGCCCTCGGGCACCCGCTCGGCTGCAGCGGCGTCCGGCTCGTCGCCACGCTCGTCCACCGCCTGCACGCCCGGGGTGGCGGCCGTGGCCTGGCGACGATGTGCATCGGCGTTGGGCAGGGGATCGCCGTTGCCCTCGAGGCCTGAGACCCCGCCGGCGGCTGGTCGGCGTCCTGTCGCCGCCGCCGGGGCGCGCTCGTGAGCATGTTCGGACCGGACTGGTCCACCTCCCCCCGGGAGTACGAGGTGACGGTCGAGCGGGACGTGACCGTCCCTGGCATCGACGGAGTGGAGCTCGTCGGCGACCTCTTCCGGCCGGCGACCGACCGTCCCGTGCCGGTCATCGCGGGGTTCCACCCGTACAACAACGAGTTCCAGACCGCTCCGATCACGCCGGAGGGCTTCAGCCTCCAGCGGGGATGGATGGAGTCGGGCGATCCCTACTTCTTCGCCCGCAGGGGCTACGCCCATCTCGTCGCCAACGTCCGGGGCACGGGGAAGTCGGGCGGCACCTACCAGGCGATGGGCCCGAAGGAGTCGCTCGACGTGGCCGCCGCGGTCCAGTGGCTGGCGGACCAGCGGTTCTCGAGCGGAGCGGTCGGGCTGTTCGGGATCTCCTACTTCTCGTGGCTGCACCTGCAGACGGCGATGCACGAGCCGCCCGCGCTCAAGGCGGTCTTCGCTCCCTTCGGGGCCACGGACTTCTACCGCGACTTCCTCTACCACGGCGGCATCCTCTCCTACCGGTTCCTCCTCGGGTGGAAGGACAAGCTCGACGGCGTCCGCTACGACAGTTGGCACCGGGAGCACCTCGGCCCGGACGGCTTCGAGCGGGCGATCTCACAGGCCCTCGCCGACGAGGAGATCGCCGCCGTCCCCGAGCTCGTCTCCTGCCTGCGGTCACCCACCGGCGCCGACGCGCTCGTCGCCGACGTCGTGCTCGCCTCGCTCGACGGCGAGTTCTGGCAGGAGCGGAGGGTGGACTACTCCCGGACCTCGGTCCCCGCCTACCTCGGCGCCTGCTGGGGGCTCGACGGCCTCCACCTCCCGGCGGCCTTCAGGAGCTACCTGGCGTGGAAGGGTCCGGCCCGTCTCATGGTCGGCCCGGACGTCTACCTCGACCGGCCTCTCTACCAGCTCCAGCACGAAGCGGTGCGCTTCTTCGACCAGTTCTTGAAGGGCAACGACACGGGGCGATCGAAGGATCCGCCCATCGAGCTGTTCGTCTCGAGAACGGGGAGGTGGAAGAGGGCGACGGCATGGCCGCTCCCCGAGACCCGGTTCACGCCGTTCCACCTCCATCCGTCCGGCCTGCTGAGCGAGCGCGAGCCGGCCCCGGCGCTGTCCCGGTCGGCCTACGAGGACTCCCCCTTCCTCCACGGCGAGCTCCGGTTCTCGACGCCTCCGCTCGTCGAGGAGACCGAGCTGGTCGGACCGGCGGTGCTCAACCTGTACTGCTCGAGCAGCGACGACGACGCCCTCGTGTTCGCCTCGTTGCACGTCGTCGGCGGCGACGGGACCACCCGGGAGCTGGCTCGGAGCTGGCTTCGCGCCTCCCAGGCGGAGAAGGACCCCGCCTCGCCGCCGTACGCCCCGCGCCAGCTGCACGCGCGCCGCCAGCCGCTCGTGCCGGACCAGGTGGTGCTGCTCGAGGTCGGCTTCAGCGGGATGGCCGTCAGGCTGCTGCCGGGTGAGCGCCTCGTGCTCCGCATCACGAGCTCCGACGACGAGCCACCGCCGGACCCGCTGCGCGCCACCGGCTGCGGTCACGTGAGCCGCCAGCGCGCCTCGGTGGTGACGGTCCACCACGACTCCGGTCGCCCCTCCTTCCTCGTCCTCCCCGTCACCGACGGCAACCTGCTCGGGACCTTCCTCTCCGGCGGCGCGTTGCCCGGCAGGACGGGGCCGATCCCGACGGCGAAGATCAAGAGGCTGAAGGCGCCGCCCGGGCCGGGCGGGGACTCGGCGGGCTGAGCCGCCTTGACACTCTCGCCGGCACCCGCTTACCGTTCCCACGTGAGTACCTACCGGAGTAGCGATTGATGACCGACCACGCAGGTAGACCGGTGGTACTCGTCACGGGGGCATCCCGCGGCATCGGCAGGAGCGCGGCGCTCGCCTTCGCCCGACACGGCCTCGACGTCGCGCTCAACTTCTCGAGAAGCGAGTCGGAAGCCCAGACGGTGGCCAAGGAGGTCGCCGCCCTCGGTGGGCGGGCCGAGCTCTACCAGGCCGACGTCGCCGACGACGGGGCCGTCCGGGCCATGGTCGAGCGGATCGGCTCCGACTTCGGCAGGCTCGACGTCCTCGTCGACAACGCCGGAACCACGATCGACACCCCGCCCTCGGACCTGGAGGGGCTGGACCTCGAGGCGTGGGACCGCGTCTTCGCCGTGAACGTCCGAGGCCTGTTCTCGGTCGCCCGCGCTTGCGTCCCGTGGCTGCGTGCGTCGCCGATCGCAGCGATCGTCACGACCTGCAGCGTCGCCGGCCTGCGCCCCGGTCCCCAGCCCCTGCCCTACGCCGCCAGCAAGGCGGCCGTGGCGAACTTGACCCGGACGCTCGCGGGTGCGCTGGCGCCGGAGATACGGGTGAACGGGGTCGCCCCCGGCTGGATGGTCGGGGAGTGGATGGAGCACCAGCTCGGGGAGCACTACGACCGCCTCATGGAGCGCCGGGCCAGGATGACCCCGTTGAAGCGGGTGGCGACGCCCGACGACGTCGCCGAGGCGATGGTGCCGCTCGCCCTCTCGAACCGTTTCGTGACCGGCCAGATCCTCGTCGTCGACGGCGGCTTCACGTCGGTCACCTGAGTCCGCTCCGGCCCCGACGACAGGCCGGCCGCAAAGGAGACAGTTTGCTCGAAGGAGTCACACCCTTCCCCGCCGGCGACGCACGGCGCTTCGTCGAGAAGGGGTACTGGGAGGAGCGCCCGCTCATCGACGGGTTCGGTCAGGTCTTCGACCGCT
>JAKACF010000200.1 GCA_021821585.1 Actinomycetes bacterium | reverse complement strand
CTTGGACAAGACGAGGGCCGCCAACGTCTCGGCGAGCCGTCGGCCCCAGTGGGCCGTGGCGGGGAAGGCCGAGCCGGCGAGGGCGAGAGGAAGAAAGAGCGTCGCCACCGCCACGGCGGCCGCTCTCGTGGCGAGCTCGATCCAGACGACGAAGGCGAAGAAGCCCGAGACGACGAGGCAGAAGACGTTGACCGCCTGGGTGCCGAGCGAGGCGAGGCCGAGGTAGGCGGTCATGTGGAGGAACAGCCCGTGGAGGGAGCGCCCGGCCACCTCCATGAGCGCCTTGCACGCCTGGTCGGTGACGGCGAGGCCGAGCGAGACGAGCTCGACGGCGACGCCGGTGAACACGAGGGCGAGCGGGACCCGGACGAGGGCCGTCCGGACGAGGCCGCTCGCGTCCTGGCGGAGGATGGCCGACAGCGCGGCGAGGCAGACGAGCGGGAGCATCACCGTCGCCGCCAGGATGCTCATGAGCTCGAGCTCCGACTGCCAGTTGGGGCCGGTCAGCACCGGTTCGGTGGTGGCGCTCACCGCCTTCCACAGCTCCTCGAGGGTGCTCAGGTCGGTCCGGGCGGCGAGGTGGACCGCCTCGTCGAACCAGAGCCCGACGGCGCTGGCGGCGGCCTTCTCGAGGAGGTGGGCGAGCCCGGCGCCGAGGGGCAGTCCGAGGAGGTGGCCGGCGACCCGGCGGTCGTAGGCGGGCATCTCAGTGGATCGACTGGCCCGCGCCGAAGAGGAAGTTGATCACCTCGGGCGCCGCCCCGATGACGAGGGCCGCAAGCGCCGAGACGAGGACGGCCCGGCGGCCCGAGGAGGAGTACTGGTAGTTGTTGGTGTGGCTGCCGAGCGCCCAGGCGGCGGCGCCGAGGACGAGCCCGACGAGGGAGCCGATGAGCGCCCACCAGGCGAGCCCGCTCGCCAGGCGCTCGAGGGTCGAGTGACCGGGCAGCGCCGAGGGCGAGGGGTTGAGCGAGACGATGCCGGCCAGCACGCGACCGGTTCGGATGAGCGGGAGGAGCGGTCCGACCACGTCGACCTCCTGGGGCTCGCCGCCCGGAGGCGGCAGGCGGTTCGAGCGGGTCGGCGAGCGACCGAGAGGGTTCCCCCGGCACACTAGGTCATCTCTCGATGCATGCCAAGTGATCTCAATTGGTTTCAGCCGGTCGAGGTGCACCACGCGCCGCCGGCATGTCAGGCTGTGGACGTGGGCACCGTCCTGCACGTCACCGTGCTCGGCGTCGTCGTCGCCGGGGCGGCCGTGCTGGTGGTGTTGCTCCTCGTCATCTGGCTCGCCCCCCGCCGGGGGCAACGGGCGACCGCACAGCGGCTCGCGGCCCTGGCGGCGCGCCTCGGGTCGGAGCCGGACGGGCGCGAGCCGAAGCGGACCGAGGAAGCCCTGAGCCAGCTCGAACGGGCGGCCGATGCCGCCGCCGAGGCCGTTGCCGAGTCGACCTCCGAGGCCATCCGGGTCCGGCGGGCACTCGACGCCCTGCGCCTGGCCGTCGTCATCGTCGACGAGCACGGACGCACCGTCTTCTCCAACCAGCGTGCAGCGGCGCTCATGGGCGGCCGGCACGGCGACGCCATCGCCGCACAGGCCGTCGAGGACCTGCTCGAGTCGACCGCGCCCGGAGGGTCGGAGGAGAGGACGCTCGAGCTCTACGGCCCTCCCCGTCGCACTCTCGTCGTGAGGACCGAGAGCATCGACAACGCCTCACGCTCGCTCGGAACCGTGGCCGTGATCGAGGACGTCTCCGAGCACCGCAGACTGGAGGAGGTGCGAAGGGACTTCGTGGCGAACGTCTCACACGAGCTGAAGACGCCGATGGGCGCCGTCGGCCTCCTCGCCGAGACCCTCCTCGGGGAGACCGAGCCCGAGGTGGCCAAGCGCCTCGCTCAGCGGATCCACCTCGAGGCCTTCCGCATCAGCCGGGTGATCGACGACCTCATCGACCTGTCGAGGATCGAGAACGAGTCCTCTCCGCCCCGCGAGCCGGTCCCGCTCAACCTCGTCATGGCCGAGGCGAGCGAACGGGTGCGGGCGGCTGCCGACCAGCAGTCGGTCGAGCTCGTCGTCGACGAGCCCTCTGCCGACCTGACCGTCCTCGGCGACCGGCGCCAGCTGACCTCCGCCATCTACAACCTGCTCGAGAACGCCGTGAAGTTCTCCTACGAGGGCTCCAAGGTGCGCCTCGCCGGCGGCCAGGAGGGCGACGACGCCGTCGTGCGGGTGTCCGACAGCGGCATCGGAATCCCGGCCCGCGACCTCGAGCGCATCTTCGAGCGCTTCTACCGGGTCGACCCCGGTCGCGGCCGGTCGACGGGCGGCACCGGCCTCGGTCTCGCTATCGTCCGCCATGTGGCCGCCAACCACCACGGCAGCGTCCAGGTCGAGTCGAGGGAGGGCGAGGGGTCGACGTTCACCCTGCGCCTGCCGCTGAAGCCGGCGAGCCCATGACGAACCCAAGCCCTGCTCCGGCGCCGACCAAGGTGCTCATCGTCGAGGACGCCGAGTCCTTCGTCGAGGCCCTCGAGGTCTCCCTCGAGCGGGAGGGCTTCGCCACCACGGTCGCCCGCGACGGCGTGGAGGCGCTCGAGCGGTTCGAGGCCGACGAACCCGACCTGATCCTGCTCGACGTGATGCTCCCGCGGATGTCCGGAATCGACGTCTGCCGGGCGATCCGGGCGCGCTCGGCCGTGCCGATCATCATGGTGACCGCCAAGGCGACCGAGCTCGACACGGTGGTCGGGCTCGAGGTGGGGGCCGACGACTACGTGGCCAAGCCCTACCGGCTGCGCGAGCTCGTCTCGCGCATGCGGGCCGTGCTGCGGCGCCGGGCCGCCCAACCCGTCACCGGGTCGTCGCCGGTCATCCCGATCGGAGCAGGCGTCCCGCAGCCGGCCGGCCGGGGCGAGCCCGAGCCGCCGACACCCCATGTCAGCCTCGAGGAGCTGCGGGAGCTCGCCGGGAGCGACGAGGTGCTCTCCGTCGGCGAGGTGACCCTCGACGTCGGCAGCCACCAGTGCATCGTGCGGGGCAGCGAGGTGCGCCTGCCGCTCAAGGAGTTCGAGCTCCTCGAGATCCTCCTCGCCAACGCCGGACGGGTGGTCACGCGCGACACCCTGATCGACCGCGTGTGGGGGCTGGACTACGTCGGCGACACGAAGACCCTCGACGTCCACATCAAGCGGCTGCGCTCCCGCATCGAGCAGGACCCGGCCTCGCCGACGCTGATCACGACGATCCGCGGCGTGGGCTACCGCTTCGAGAGGCCGAGGCACTGAGGAGAGGTACGCCGCACAGCCCCATGCCCGCCATCGAAGTCAAGGATCTCCGTGTGAACTTCGGCGACCGCGCGGCGGTCGACGGGGTCAGCTTCGACGTGCAGCCGGGTGAGGTGGTGGCGCTGCTCGGCCCGAACGGTGCCGGCAAGACGACCACAGTGGAGACCCTCGAGGGCTACCGGTCGCCGACGAGCGGCTCGGTGCGGGTTCTCGGGCTCGACCCGGTGAGGGACCACCGCCGGCTCGTGAAGGACCTGGGTGTCGTCCTCCAGCGTGGGGGCGTCTACCCCGTGATGAGCCCTGCACGCGTGCTCCGGCTCTTTGCCTCCTACTACGAGCGCCCGCGCTCCCCCGACGAGCTGCTCGGCCTGCTCGCCCTGGAGGACGTCGCCTCCACGCCCTACAAGCGGCTGTCCGGCGGGGAGCAGCAGCGCCTGGCCCTGGCGCTGGCGCTCGTCGGCCGGCCGCGGGTCTGCTTCCTCGACGAGCCCACCGCAGGGGTCGACCCGGCGGGGCGGATCGCGGTGCGCGACGTGATCGCCGCCTGCCGCAACGAGGGGGTGGCGATCCTGCTCACGAGCCACGAGCTCGACGAGGTGGAGCGGCTGGCCGAGCGGGTCGTCATCATCGACCACGGCAAGGTGCTGGCCGCCGGACCGCCCGACGAGGTCGGGGGCGGCGAGGAGGAGATCCGCTTTCGCGTGGACGGCCCCCTCGACACGACCGCGCTGGGTGCGGCGCTCAACGCCACGGTGACCGAGGAGGCACCGTCCTCCTACCGGATCGGTGCGCCTCCGAGCCCGGGGCTCGTGGCCGAGCTGACCGCCTGGCTCGCCGCCCACGACCTCGCCCTCGCCGACCTGCGCATCGGGAGGGAGCGGCTCGAGGACGTCTTCCTCCGCCTCGTGAAGACGGAGGCCGACTCGTGAGGGTGCTGCGGGCCCAGGCGGCAGCCGAGGTCCGGATGACCCTCGAACGGGGCGAGACGCTGCTCGTCACGATCGGCATCCCGGCGTTCCTGCTCGTCTTCTTCTCGCTCGTCAAGGTCCTCCCGACCGGGACGAGCCACCCGGTCGACTTCCTCGCTCCGGGGGTGCTCGGGCTCGCGGTCATGTCGACGGCGCTCGTCTCCCTCGGCATCGCCACCGGCTTCGAGCGGAGCTTCGGGGTGCTGAAACGGCTCGGCGCCACGCCGCTCGGGCGGCCGCGCCTGCTGGCGGCGAAGATCGTCGCCGTGCTGGCGGTCGAGATCGTGCAGGTCCTCGTGCTCGCCGCCATCGCCGTCGGGCTCGGGTGGCGGCCGCATCCCGCCGCCGGGCTCGCCGTCGTCGCCGAGCTGCTCGCGACGGTCGCCTTCGCCGGTCTCGGGCTCGCGATGGCGGGTTCGCTGCGCGCCGAGATCAACCTCGCCCTGGCGAACGCCCTCTACATCGTCTTGCTGCTCATCGGCGGCATCGTGTTCCCGCTCGCCAAGCTCGGGGGCTTCGCCGCCTTCGCCCGGGTGCTGCCGGCCGCCGCCCTGTCCGACGCCCTCCACCCGACGCTCGGCCAGGGCGTCGCCCCGGGCGCCGAGGCGTGGATCGTGCTCGCGATCTGGGCGGTCGTGACGCCGCTCGTCGCCGCGGTGACCTTCCGCTGGGAGTAGCCGGACCTGCTCGCTCATGTAAGGGACGCTGGTCACGCCGAGGCCAGTGAGCGCGCCTATGTGGCCGTCGATCCCGCCCAGCTGGCGCGCAGCCTGCCCGGGCTGAAGACAATCGGCGGTCCTGCGCTCGTCGCCTGCGTGGGCCACCCGAAGCGCTTCAAGAACGCGGCGGCCTTCCGATCCTTCACCGGGCTCACCCCGAAGGATCGCTAAGGCCCTCATCGCCGAGCAGCTCAGCGTGTCGGAGGACGTCCGCGCTCGCCGTCGCAGCGCGAAGGCGGGGAAGGCCCCTCAAAGGAGTGCTCGAAGCACGACGAGGCGACCTTCCCCAGCCCTCACCCCAGCGGACGAGCAGGCGCCCGTCAAGCTGAGCGCTTGACACCGCGTCGTCCATAGGGAATCAGCGGTAGTGGATGAGGACGTCGATCGCCATGGCCGCGAAGAGCGCCGTCACGTAGGTGATCGAGTAGCCGAAGAGCCGCATGGCGGCCTTCGGGTCGCCCTTGGCGGCCTTCAGGCGGAAGGCGTCCACTAGATAGAGCGCGCCCGCCACCGCCGCCACCGCCCAGTAGAGCCAGCTCATCGAGGCGACCACACCGAAGATGGCTGAGCTCACC
>JAKACF010000199.1 GCA_021821585.1 Actinomycetes bacterium | reverse complement strand
CGCAGGTCCCGGCTCGCGCAGCGAGGAAGGTCTTCCCCCGCTCCGCCTCTCGTGGATCGAGGAGCGCGGCGACACCGAGACCTACGCCGGAAGGACGTCCTCGCCGCGCGACGACGGTCGTGCGGCGGTCCGGTCAGGGCAGTCGGCCGACGCCTTCGCCGGCACCCGGCGCCCGTCGCGGCGGGCGAAGCCCGGGCGCGTGGTGACCCAGATGCACTATGCGCGCCAGGGCGAGATCACCCCGGAGATGGAGTTCGTCGCCGTCCGTGAGGGCGTGCAGCCGGATCAGGTGCGCGAGGCGGTATCGGTGGGGCGGGCGATCCTGCCCTCCAACGTGAACCACCCCGAGTCCGAGCCCATGATCATCGGCCGCGACTTCCTCGTGAAGATCAACGCCAACATCGGGAACTCGGCCGTCACCTCCTCGATCGCCGAAGAGGTCGACAAGCTCACCTGGGCCACCCGCTGGGGCGCCGACACGGTGATGGACCTCTCCACCGGGAGAGACATCCACACCACTCGGGAGTGGATCGTCCGCAACGCACCGGTCCCGGTCGGCACCGTCCCGATCTACCAGGCGCTCGAGAAGGTCGACGGGCGCGCCGAGGAGCTGACGTGGGAGGTCTACCGCGACACGCTGGTCGAGCAGGCCGAGCAGGGCGTGGACTACTTCACGATCCACGCCGGCGTCCTGCTGCGCTATGTCCCCCTCACCGCCAAGCGGACGACCGGGATCGTGAGCCGCGGTGGCTCGATCATGGCGGCGTGGTGCCTCGCCCATCACCGGGAGAGCTTCCTCTACGAGCACTTCGAGGAGATCTGCGAGATCATGGCCGCCTACGACGTCGCCTTCTCGCTCGGTGACGGACTGCGCCCCGGATCCATCGCCGACGCCAACGACGAGGCCCAGCTGGCCGAGCTGCGGACCCTCGGCGAGCTGACGGAGGTGGCCTGGTCCCACGACGTCCAGACGATGATCGAGGGCCCCGGCCACGTGCCGATGCACAAGATCAAGGAGAACATGGATCTCCAGCTCGAGGCGTGCCACGGCGCGCCCTTCTACACGCTCGGGCCGCTCACGACCGATGTGGCTCCGGGCTACGACCACATCACCTCCGCCATCGGCGCCGCCATGATCGGGTGGTACGGCACGGCGATGCTCTGCTACGTCACGCCGAAGGAGCACCTCGGCCTGCCCGACCGGGAGGACGTGAGGACCGGCGTGATCACCTACAAGATCGCCGCGCACGCCGCCGACCTCGCGAAGGGGCACCCCCGCGCCCAGGAGTGGGACGACGCCCTGTCGAAGGCGCGCTTTGAGTTCCGCTGGGAGGACCAGTTCGAGCTCTCCCTCGACCCGAGCACAGCTCGCAGCTACCACGACGAGACGCTGCCGGCGGCGCCGGCCAAGACGGCGCACTTCTGCTCGATGTGCGGGCCGAAGTTCTGCTCGATGAGGATCAGCCAGGACATCCGTGACTATGCGGCCGAGCACGGGGTCGCCGACGAGGTCGCCGTCGAGCTCGGCATGAAGGAGAAGGCCACCGAGTTCGTCTCAGGCGGCGCAGAGGTCTACGTCGAGGTCTCCGGGAGGGACTGAGCGGCTGCGGTCACGCCGGGCCGTGGCGAGGCCGCCCGCCCGGCGTGCCGCTACGCCTGGTCCCCGTCGGCGAGGGAGGCGAAGAGATCCTGGTAGGTCGGCGGCATGCTGACCGTGGCGCGCATGGCGACCGGGATGGGGAAGCGCACGCCGCCCTTGTGGGTGGCCTCGAGGCCCCGGACGATCTCGGGCGCCCGCTCTGCGGGGAACGAGAAGGCCATCTCGCTGTCCTGGGCCATGCCGAAGACCCGGTCCCCGTTGCAGGGGAGGACGACCTTCGGCTCACCGGTCCGCATCACCTGGATGACGAGCTCGGCGCAGTCGAGGCGCCCCCCGAAGGAGCTCTCGATCCTCCCGCCCCGGGCGTGCAGCGCCGCGTTCACGAGGCGCATGACCTGGGCGCTGTTGCCGTAGACGATGACGACCTCGGGCTCGAAGCTCAGCCGGCTGAGCGGGGCGACGCAGAGCCGCTCGTAGCGGAGCGGCTCGAACTTCCAGGTGGAGGACTCGAGCGAGGCGGCCGCCTCCGGCTCGCTGCAGTACATCCCGAGCGCCGCCTCTCCGGCGTCGGTGCGGGCGTTCCCCCTCCGGAAGCCGAAGGCCACCGCCGCCAGCGGGCAGATGACGTCCTCCTTGCCGACGGCGATCGACCAGCCGTACCGGCGGGCGATCCCGATCGACTGGCAGACGATCCACTGCTCGCCGAGGTCTCGGCTCGGCACCCGCACCCCCTCGGGGACCGGCTCGCCCGGGGCCAGCATCCGGACCCCGAGCGGGAAGGTGTCGGGCCGCACGTAGCGGCCGAGGGCCTCGTCGAGCGAGGCGAGGCCCGCCAGCAAGGGGGCAGGAGCAGTCATCCGGTCCCAGGCTAGCGCTGCCTCCCGTCCGGAGCCGGAGCCCGCAGGTGGGCGATCCGCCTCCGGGAGCGACCGGGAGCCGGCCGCAGCGCCGTTTCGGAGCAATGGGTGGCTAGCGTCGGGACGGTGGCCTCCGACGTCGTCTTCAGGGCCCTCAACACGGCCCACCGCCTCGTGCTCGACCTCTCCCGTGGCCGCCTCGGCTGGTCGGCGGCGGGGATGCCGGTGGTCGAGCTCACGACGACCGGACGGCGGAGCGGCCGGCAGAGGACGACCATGCTGACGTCGCCCTACAGCGAGGACGAGATGATCGTCCTCGTCGCCTCCCGGGGCGGCGACGACCGTCACCCGGACTGGTACCTCAACCTCTGTGCCGAGCCGGCGGTCGAGGTGTCTGTGCGAGGCGGGCCGCGCCGCCCGATGCGGGCGGAGACGGCCGGCGCGGCCGAGCGGGACCGGCTCTGGCCGCTCATCACGAGCCGGCACCCCAACTACGGGGGCTACCAGCGGAAGACCGACCGGGTGATCCCCCTCGTCCTACTGCGGCCGGTCGGCTGAGCCGGCGCCGACCGGCCGGTCGGACCGCTCGTCGCTGAGGGCGTCGACCAGCGGATCGCAGATCTCGAAGCGGTCCTTGCCGCGCTCTTTCGCCCGGTACATGGCCGTGTCCGCCCGGTGGAGGACCGCGTCGCCGCCGAAGGACTCGTCGGCCTCGGCGTCGTTCCCCGGACCGGCATAGGCGATGCCGATGCTGGCGGTGACGAGAAACGAGGAGGCCCCCACGGTGACCGGCCGGCGGAGGGTCCCGGTGACCCGCTCGGCGACCTGGACGGCGAGCTCGCGCACCGAGGTCTCCGCCGGCTGCGTGCCGTGCCTGAGCATCTCCCGGTTCCACGGCTCGACCACGATGACGAACTCGTCCCCTCCGACCCGCGCCACCACGTCCTCGTCGCGCACGACGCCCACCAGCCGCCTCGCGATCTCGACGAGGACGGCGTCGCCGGCCGCGTGCCCGCCGTCGTCGTTGACCCGCTTGAAGCCGTCGAGGTCGCAGAAGAGGACGGCGACCTCACGCTGACGTTCCAGCGAGGTGCGAAGGGCGCTGTCCAGGCGCTCGACGAGCAGGGCGCGGTTGGCGAGGCCGGTCAGGTAGTCGTGCCGTGCGGCGCGCACCAGCTGCTCCTCGGCGTCGACGACCTCGGTGACGTCGCGGGCGACGACGAGGAGCTCGACGACGCGGCCGTCGGGATCCCGCCTGAAGGGGGTCACCCGTTGGCTGATCCAGCGCCGGCGCCCGTCGGCGTGGAGCGCCCGGTACTGCACCTGGAGCACCTCGCCGTCGGGGAGCTCGCCGGCGGTGGCCATCGCCTCCTCGAGGCGGTGTCGGTCCTCGGCGCGGGCGAGGAGACGGGCGAAGCCGCCTGCCGCCAGCTGCTCCCCGGCGAGGCCGAGCACCCCTGTGCCGGGCGACTGGTAGATGACGGCACCGCCGGCGGCCTCGACGACGAAGGTGAAGTCCGGGGAGGCCGCGAGGATCGCCCGGAAGAAGGCGTTGGCCTGCCTCGCCTGCTGCTCGGCGGTGGTGACGTCGGTGATGTCGAGGTGGGTGCCGCGGCCGTGGCGGGGGCGGCCGTCGAGGTCGAGCTCGATCTCGACGTTCGACCGGATGACCCGTTCGGCGCCGTCGCTCGCCCGGCGCACCCTCAGCTCGCAGCTCTCGGTGCGCCCGCTGCGGCAGGCTCTCCGCCACGACTCGACGGCCAGCGGTCGGTCCTCCTCGGCCATCAGCTCGAGCAGCCGGGACGGGCCGGTGTCGTCGGGCTCGAGGCCCCACAGGACGCAGAAGTGGTCCGAGAAGCTCCAGCGGTCGGTGGCGAAGTCGTACTCGAAGCTGCCGAGCTGGCCGACCCGTTGCGCCTCGTTCAACCGGCGGTGCTCCTCGGCGAGCTGGCGTGTCGCCTCCCGCTCCGCCGTGACGTCGGTGAGGGCGGCCACGGCGCCGAGCAGCTCTCCGCCCGGACCGGTGATCTGCCGACCCCGGACGGCGAGCTCGCGGTACGGACCGCCCGCCGGTCCGGCGAGGACGTCCAGGTTGGAGACGTCCTCCCCCCGCAGGGCACGCATCAGCGGGTACTCCTCGGGCCGGAGCCGGCGGCCGTCGGGGGCGTAGACGTCGATCCTCTCGTCGAGGTAGGCCATCTCCCGTCCGTCGAGACCGGCGGAAAGGCCGAACATCGCCCGTTCGGCCCGGTTGCTCACGACGAAGACCCCGTCGGCGTCGCAGGAGACGATGCCGACCTCGATCGTCTCGAGGAGGGCGTCGAGGAAGCTCTGCCGCCCGACGAGCCCGTCGGGCGCCGGACCGGCGTTGCGCGGGCGCGCCCGAGCGAGGAGTGCTCTCAACCTGCCCTGTGCATCCATGACCGTGCAGTCCCCGCCAGATCCGACCTGGCCCCGATGATATGTCGCCACTTCGGCGAGACCGGGGACACCTCATGGGCGGATCCACTCGAGGGCCCGGGCGGCGGCCCCGCGTCGCCAGGCCGACCTTACGGGTGACCGAGGAGAGACCGTCGCCCCCCTTTTCGCTGCAGGAGCACGGCAGTACACTGCGCCAACTGACCTGGTGAGGCTCACGACGCGGGAGGCGGACAGTGCTCGACGTGAAGGGCTCAGGACAAGGTGGCAGCGCGCGCCGGCGGCTGCGCAGACGGGCGGCGACGGCGCTGCTCTCGGTGGCGACCGCAGCCGGCGGACTCGCGCTCGTCAGCCCGCAGGCCGCCCACGGCGCGACGTCGAAGACTCAGTCGGGGTCGGGCGACTGCATCGCTCACCACTTCGCCTCGACGCCCAGCTACCCGATCTGGTACACGGCCGGCTGCAGCGGCCACGACGAACCGGAGCTGGACCCGGTGTCGTCGCTCGCCGGCTCGGCGCAGGACCTCACCTGGACGGCCGTGCTCCCGAGTGATGGCACCGTGCCGGTCTCCTCTGTCGGCCCGACCTTCTGGTGGGGCGGCACGGTTACCGACCCCAACCCGCACGCCCTGTTCAACCAGGCCTTCCTCGAGGTGCAGTTCTACCCGGACTCGCTCGTGAAGAACTGCTCCTCGAG
>JAKACF010000198.1 GCA_021821585.1 Actinomycetes bacterium | reverse complement strand
CATCGTTCGCGATCGAGAACGTCGTGAGCGCCCCCCGGGTGATGAGGAGTTGCTTGCCGATCTCGACGATGTCGATGAGCTTGGTCGGGTTCGAGTCGAGGTCGACCATGTTGCCGGCCTCCTTCGCCGCCGTCGTCCCCGAGTTCATCGCCACACCGACGTCGGCCTGGGCGAGCGCGGGGGCGTCGTTCGTCCCGTCGCCCGTCATCGCGACGAGCTTGCCGCCCTCCTGCTCCTGTTTGATGAGGGCGAGCTTGGCCTCGGGCGTCGCCTCGGCGAGGAAGTCGTCGACCCCTGCCTCCGAGGCGATGGCCGCCGCCGTGAGCGGGTTGTCGCCGGTGATCATGACGGTCCGGATCCCGAGCGCCCGCATCTGGTCGAAGCGCTCCCGGATGCCCTCCTTCACGACGTCCTTCAGCTCGATGACCCCGAGGACTCTCGTCCCGTCGGCGACGGCGAGCGGCGTCGAGCCGGAGCGGGAGACCGTCTCCACGATCGAGTCGAGATCGCCCGGCGTCGAGCCGCCCTGCTCGTTCACCCAGCGCTTCACGGCCTCGGCGGCGCCCTTTCGTATCTTGCGTCCGTCGAAGTCGAGGCCGGACATCCGGGTGACGGCGGTGAAGGGGACGAAGACGTGCTCGGCTCCGAGCTCGCGCTCTCTGATGTTGAAGCGCTCCTTGGCGAGGACGACGATCGAGCGGCCCTCGGGGGTCTCGTCGGCGAGCGAGGCCAGCTGGGATGCGCCGGCCAGCTCCTCCTCGCTCGTCTCGCCGACCGGGAGGAAGCGGGAGGCCATCCGGTTGCCGAGGGTGATCGTCCCCGTCTTGTCGAGGAGCAGCGTCTGGGTGTCCCCGGCGGCCTCGACGGCCCGTCCGCTCATGGCGAGCACGTTCCGCTGGACGAGACGGTCCATGCCGGCGATGCCGATCGCCGACAACAGGGCACCGATGGTGGTGGGGATCAGGCAGACGAGGAGGGCCACGAGGATCACCACCGAGACGCTCACCCCCGAGTAGTGGCCGAAGGGCTGGAGGGCCACCACGACCGGGAGGAAGATGATGGTGAGGGCGGCGAGCAGGATCGTGAGCGCCACCTCGTTCGGCGTCTTCTGCCGGCTGGCGCCCTCGACGAGCTGGATCATCCTGTCCATGAAGGTCTGGCCGCGCTCGGCGGTGATCCGGACGACGATGCGGTCCGACAGGACCTTGGTCCCCCCGGTCACCGCGGAGCGGTCACCACCCGACTCCCGGATCACCGGCGCCGACTCGCCCGTGATGGCCGACTCGTCGACCGAGGCAATGCCCTCGACGATCTCGCCGTCGGAGGGGATGAGGTCGCCGGTCTCGCAGACGACGAGGTCCCCCTTCGCAAGCGAGGCGGCCGGCACGCGCTCCTCGCTCCCGCCCGCACCGAGCCTCCTCGCCTCGGTCTCCGAGCGCATCCGCCGGAGCGTGTCGGCCTGTGCCCTGCCGCGGCCTTCTGCCACCGCCTCGGCGAAGTTGGCGAAGACGACCGTGAGGAAGAGCCAGGCCGTCACGCTCCAGTCGAACAGGCCGGGATGGGCGATCGACTCGACGAGGGTGACGACGGTGCCGACGAGGACGACGAACATCACGGGGTTGCGGACCTGGATCCGGGGGTCGAGCTTCTTCACGGCCTGCCCGACCGCCGGACCGATGATCTCCGGGTCGAACAGCCCGCGGGACTGCGCGACGCCCCGCGCCCTGACCGGTGCACTCGCCACCGGGGCGGCGTCGCTCGTTGCGACCTGCTCCATCAGAAGAACCTCCCGTGAACGAGCTGCTCGACGATCGGCCCGAGCGAGACGGCCGGGAAGAACGTGAGCGCCCCGATGATGACGATGACGCCGATGACGAGCCCGGCGAACAGCGGCGTGTCCGTGCGGAAGGTCCCGGCCGAGGCGGGCACGACCTGCTTTCCCGCCAGCACCCCGGCGAGTGCGAGCACCGGGACCATGATGACGAACCGGCCTGCCAGCATGTCGATGCCGCCGATGACGTTGTAGAAGGCCGTGTTCCCGTTGAGTCCGGCGAAGGCGGACCCGTTGTTGTTGGCCTGTGAGGTGATCGCGTAGAGGATCTCGCTGAAGCCGTGCGGCCCGGCGTTGAGGGGACCGGCCCGCCCGGCCGGGAGGGCGGTCGCGATGGCCGTCAGCACAAGAACCGTGATCGGCATGACGAGGGCGGCCATCGCCGCCAGCTTCACCTCGCGTGCCTGGATCTTCTTGCCGAGGTACTCCGGTGTCCGCCCCACCATGAGACCGCCGAGGAAGACGGCGATGATGGCGAAGATGAGGATGGTGTAGAGCCCGCTCCCGACGCCGCCGGGCGTGACCTCGCCGAGCATCATCCCGGTGAGCAGCATCATCCCGCCGATCGGCGTGTAGGAGTCGTTGGAGCCGTCCACGCTGCCGGTGGAGGTCTGGGTGGAGACGACGTCGTAGAGGGTCGACTGGGAGTAGCCGAAGCGGGCCTCCTTGCCCTCCATGTTGCCGCTCGTCTGGTGGGTGACCCCGGCGGCCGCCACCGCAGGGTTGCCCTGCGACTCGGCGTAGGTGGCGACACCGAGCCAGGCGCCGAACAGCACGGTCATGGCGGCGAGCAGTGCCACGCCCTGGCGGACGCTCCCCACCATCTTGCCGAAGGTGTAGGTGAGCGAGACCGGGATGACGAGGATGAGGAAGAACGACAGGAAGTTCGTGAGCCCGGTCGGGTTCTCGAACGGGGTGGCGCCGTTCGCGTTGTAGCTGCCGCCGCCGTTCGTACCGAGCTGCTTGATCGCCTCCTGGGAGGCGAAGGGTCCCCGGGGGATCACCTGGTGGGCGCCGTTCAGGGCGTCGTGGACCGAGACCGGTCCTGCCAGGGTCTGGATGGCCCCTTCGGCGACGAAGACGACGGCGAAGACGACGGCGATCGGGAGCAGGACGTAGTAGACGCCGCGGACGAGGTCCACCCAGAAGTTGCCGATGGTCGGGGACTGGCGCCGGGCGAAGCCGCGGATGAGGGCGACGGCGACCGCCATGCCGGCCGAGGCGCTGACGAAGTTCTGCACCGCCAGGGCGCCCATCTGGGAGAGGTAGGACATCGTCGACTCGCCCGAGTAGTTCTGCCAGTTCGTGTTCGTGATGAACGAGACGGCGGTGTTCCACGAGAGGGCCGGAGCGACCGCCCCGAAGTGCGCCGGGTTGCCCGGCAGGCTGCCCTGCAGGCGGAACATGCCGTAGAGGATGAGGATGGCCACACCCGAGTAGACGACGAGGGCGCCGGCGTAGCGCTGCCAGGTCTGCTCGCGCTCCGGGTCGACGCCGAGGAGGCGGTAGGTGGGCCGCTCGAGCCAGCGGAGGAAGCTGACCCGGCCCTCGTAGACGGCCGCCATGTAGGAACCGAGGTAGCGCCAGGCGACCGCCAGGGTCGCGACGAGCAGGACGAGGGTGAGGAAGAAGTCCATCAGAACCGCTCCGCCTTGAACATCGCCACGCCGAGGTAGGCGAACAGCAGGACAGAGAGCGCCAACAGGATCCCGTCGGACCAGCTCATACGTGCTCCAGCGCCTTGACGAGGCCGAGCATCAACAGGACGAACAGGATCGTCCCGAGCACTGCGAACAGATCAGCCATGGATGCGAGCCTGCCGGCGGCCCGCGTCGCGCTGACGTCAACAGGCGGCGCCCGGCATCAATTCCGCGTCAACAGCGGCGCCGGGGCGGCGCGCTCAGTCCTCGTACGCCCTCGTGACGAGGGCCCGGGGCTCCCGCCGGGCGATGACGTGGACGTCGACGTCGACGTCGGAGGCGAGGCGGATGACCCTGGAGACGATCGAGCCCCGGGTGAGCTCCTCCAGGCGACTTCTCCTGCTCGAGCCGAGCACGACCTGGGTGATCTGGTGGGAAACGGCCCAATCCATGAGGGCGCGGGCCGGCTCGTCGCCGGGGATCTCGCTCCAGCGCGCGCCGAGCGCCCCTGCCAGCTCCCGCAGCTCGCCGAGGCGCGCCTCGTCGCGCCGGGAGCCCTCCGAGGAGGCGACGTGGAGCACGTAGAGCTCGCCCTTCACCCGAGCCGCCAGGCGGGCCGCCCGGCGCATGACGCCGCCGGTGCCCTCCGTCGCGTCCACGGCCACCATGATCCGCTCGGTCACGTCCCAGATCTCACGCTCGTGCCGGGCCGCCAGGCGCGCGAGCAGGTGCTCGTCGACCTCGTCGGCGACGAAACGGAGGGCAAGCTCCCGAAGCGCCGTCAGGTTCTCGGTCTGGAAGAAGTTGCTGAGGGCGTCGGGAACCTTGTCGGGCGGATAGATGTTCCCGTGCGCCATGCGCCGGCGGAGCTGCTCGGGCGAGGAGTCGATGAGCTCGAGCTGGTCGGCCCTCCGCACCACCCAGTCCGGCACCCTCTCGCGCACCCGTGCCCCGGTCATCTGCTCCACGGCGTCGGCGATCGACTCGAGGTGCTGGACGTTGACCGTCGAGATCACCGAGATACCGGCATCGAGGATGTCGGAGACGTCCTGCCAGCGCTTCTCGTGAGCACCCTCCTCGGGCACGTTCGTGTGGGCGAGCTCGTCGACGAGGGCCACGCTCGGATGCCGGGCGATCACCGCCGCGGTGTCCATCTCCTCGAAGACCGAGCCGTGGTAGACGACCTTCTTGCGCGCCACGACCTCGAGCTCGCCGACCGCCGCGGTGGTGAAGGCGCGCCCGTGCGCCTCGACGAAGCCGACCACGACGTCCGATCCGCGCTCGGCTCGGCGCTTTCCCTCCTCGAGCATGGCGACGGTCTTGCCGACACCGGCGGCGGCGCCGACGTAGAGCCGGAACCTGCCGGCGGGCTCGACGGCTTCGGTCAGCTGACTTGACGCATCTGTCATGGACGTATCCTGCGCTCGAGGTGAACCTCCACATGATGCCGTTCCGGCACAGGCTGTCCGGGTCGATCGCCGCCGTCGCGACGATGGCGATCCTCGTCGGCATCATGCTCCCGGTCCGGGCACACCTCGAGATCGCCATCGTCGCCCTCGTGCTCGTCGTGCCCGTCGTGGTGGCGGTGGTGACGGGCGGCTTCACGAGCGGCGTGCTGGCGGTCGCCCTCGGGTTCCTCGCCTACGACCTCCTCTTCATCCCGCCCTACGGAACCCTCTCGGTCGGCCGGGCCGAGAACTGGGCGCCGCTCGGGGTCTATGTCACCGTCATGCTGCTCACCTCGAGGGTGGTGGACCGGCTGTGGCGCGCCGAGGCCGCCAGCCGGGAGAGCGAGCGGGACACCGCCCGGCTCTTCGTCCTCTCCGAGCTGCTCGTGGCCGACCGGCCGCTCGAGGAGCTCACGGCGATCGTCGTCCGGGACGTGCGCGAGGCGTTCGGCCTCTCGGCGGTCGCCCTCCTCATGCCGGAGCCCCCGGGCGAGGCGGACAGCCGGCCGGTGAAGGTCGTCGCCCACTCGGGCCGCGGGCTCGAGGAGGAGGAGCTCTCGCTCATCCTGCCGGCGGCCGGGGGCTCGCCCTCGCGCCTGCGGGCGGTCGCTCGCCGGGGGCCTGCGGGGGGCGGCGACCGCCTCGAGACCGTCGTCCTCACCGTCGGGGACCGTCCGGTCGGCCTGCTCGCCATCGCCGGACCGCCGCTCGGGAGGCGCCGGCGAGAGCTGCTCGCC
>JAKACF010000197.1 GCA_021821585.1 Actinomycetes bacterium | reverse complement strand
CCGATCTGAGGGGGCGGAAGTCGACCCGGGCGCAACGGCTGGCGATCGTGACGAAGTCGGCCGGGACCGACTCGGCCGTCACGACGATGACGGTCGTCGGGGGCGGCTCCTCGATCGTCTTCAAGAGGGTCGGCGCCGCGAGCCCGATGAGGTGGAAGTCGAGCAGCACGAGGACCTGGTACGGCGCCAGCCGCGGGGTGCGGGAGGCGAGGCGGACCACCTCGGAGGCCTGGCGGACGCTGATCGAGGCGCCCTGGCGCTCGACGACGACGAGGTCGGGGTGCCGCCCCGCCAGGGTGTCGGTGCAGACCGGGCAGCGCCCGCAGCCCCCCTCGGGGCAGAACAGCGCCGCCGCGAAGCAGCGCGCCGCCAGCTCCCGGCCGGTCCCGGGGGGGCCGACGAACAGGTAGGCGTGCAGCGGGTGGTCGGCGGCGGCGGCAAGGGCCCGGACGGCAGCCTGCTGGCCGACGATCCGCTCGAGGACCGGCGGGAGCCTCATGACAGGCGGGCGGTTCCGAGATCGAGGCGGCTCCGGACACCCGCCGCGATGGCGTCGGCCACCTGGTCGGGCGGAGCAGAGCCGTCGACGACGAGCCAGCGCGCCGGGTCGCCCACCGCCTCGGCGAGGAAGCCCTGCCGGACGCGCTCGTGGAAGCCGCCGTCGGCCGCCTCGATCCGGTCGGGGGCTGCGGTCCGCCGCGACGTCCCGATGTCGACCGGCACGTCGATGAGGACGTTCAAGTCCGCCTCGCGCCCGCCGGCCGCCAGGCGGCAGGCGAGCCTCACCTCCTCGAGGGGAAGCCCCCGCCCGTATCCCTGGTAGGCGAGGGTCGAGCCCTGGAACCGGTCGACCACCACGCTCCGGCCGGCCGCCAGCGCCGGCTCGATCCGCTCGGCGAGGTGCTCCGCCCTGGCCGCCAGCATCAGCATGAGCTCGGTCCGGTCCCCGAGCGGGGCGAAGGCCGGATCGAGCAGCAGCCGTCGCACCTCCTCGCCGAGCGGTGTCCCCCCCGGCTCGCGGGAGAGCTCGGCCCCGAGCGTCGCCGCCAGGCGGGCGGCCTGGGTCGACTTGCCCGCCCCCTCGCCGCCCTCGACGGCGATCAGGCGCCCGGTGGCCGCCACCGGCCTACTCGTCCGGGGAGCCTGGGGCCGGGCGGGGCGGGGCGGCCTTCTTCTTCGCCACCCTCTTCGCCGGCGCCGCCTTCTTCGCCCCGGTCGCCTTCTTGGCGGCGGCCTTCTTCGTCCCCGCCGCCTTCTTCCGGCCACGCGTCGAGGGGCCGGCATCCCGCCGCAGCTGGAGCAGCTCGGCCGCCCGCTCGTTCGTGATCGTCTCCGGGTCGTCGTCCCGGCGCAGCGAAGCGTTGACCGTGCCGTCGGTGACGTATGGCCCGAACCGGCCCGAGCGCAGCACGATGGGCTGGCCGCTCACCGGGTCGGTCCCGAGCTCCTTCAGCGGGGCGGCCGGCTGGCCGAAGCGCCGGGTCTTCGGCTGGGCGAAGCGGCCGAGGGCGTCCTCCAGGGTGACCTCGAAGAGCTGCTCCTCGTTGTCGAGGCTGCGGGTGTCGTCCCCGCGCTTCAGATACGGGCCGTAGCGCCCGTTGCTCGCCACCACCTCGGCGCCGGTCTCCGGGTCGGCCCCGAGGCTGCGGGGCAGGCTGAGCAGCCGGAGGGCGTCCTCGAGGCCGACCGTGTCGAGCGACATCGACCGGAACAGCGACGCCGTCTTCGGCCGCTCGCCGGCGGCGGCAGGCTCGCCGAGCTGGACATAGGGGCCGAAGCGGCCCGCTCTCGCGTAGACGGGCTGACCGCTTGCCGGATCGGTGCCGAGCAGCCGGTCACCCGACGGGCTCGAGAGCAGCTCGAGCGCCCGCTCTGGCGTGAGCTCGTCGGGAGCGAGCTCGTCGGGCACGGCCGCCCTGTCCTCGCCCCGCTGCAGGTAGGGGCCGTAGCGGCCCACCCGGACGACGATCTCCTCGCCGTTCTCGTCCGCCCCGATCGGGATCGAGTTCACCTCGCGGGCGTCGATCTCCTCCAAGTGGGCGAGCACGGCGTCCTTGAGCCCGCGCCGGCCGTCGACGGCGAGCACGTGGCGGGGGGCGCGGGCCCTGCCGTCGCCCCCGTCGAGATGGCGCGAGTCGCCGAAGTAGAAGCGCTCGAGCCAGGGGATCTGCTCCTCGGCTCCCGAGGCGATCTCGTCGAGGTCGTCCTCCATGCTGGCGGTGAAGCCGTAGTCGACGAGGTTCGGGAAGTGCCGCTCGAGCAGGCTGACCACGGCGAAGGCGGTGAAGGAGGGGACGAGCGCCGTCCCCTTCTTCCAGACGTAGCCCCGGTCCTGGATCGTCTGGATGATGCTGGCGTAGGTCGACGGCCTGCCGACGCCGAGCTCCTCGAGGCGGCGGACGAGGGAGGCCTCGGTGTAGCGGGCGGGCGGCTTGGTGGCGTGATCCTCGGTCTCGAGGTCGGCGAGGCGGAGCGGCTGGCCGCGCTCGAGGCGGGGGAGGCGCGACTCCTCCCGGGGGTCGCGGGCCTGGCTCGAGCCGTCGACGGTCTCGTCGTCGTCCTCCCGGTAGACCTGGAGGAAACCTGGCGAGGTGATGACCGTGCCGGTGGCGATGAAGCCGGCCGCCGCACCGGCCTCGGCGACGGCGGTGGCCGCCGTCGTCGGCGCCTCGATCCGCACGCGGGCCGTCGTGCCCGTGGCGTCGATCATCTGCGAGGCGACCGTCCGCTGCCAGACGAGCTCGTAGAGCCGGAGCTCGTCGGCGGACAGCTCAGAGGAGACGGCGCTCGGCACCCGGAAGCGGTCGCCGGCCGGCCGGATCGCCTCGTGCGCCTCCTGGGCGTTCTTCACCCGGCTGCGGTAGGTCCGCGGCGCGTCGGGCACCGAGGTCGGCCCGTACAGCTCGCGGGCCTGGCCCCTCGCGGCCGCCACGGCCGTCTCCGACAGCGTCGTCGAGTCGGTCCGCATGTAGGTGATGTAGCCCCGCTCGTAGAGGGCCTGGGCGAGGCGCATGGTCCGCTGCGCCGAGTAGCGGAGCTTGCGGGCCGCCTCCTGCTGGAGGGTGGAGGTGATGAAGGGGGCCGCCGGCGAACGGCGGAAGGGCCGCTCCTCCACGCTCACCACCCCGAAGGACGAGCCCGAGAGGGCCCCGGCGAGGGCCGCAGCGCTCTCGCCGTCGAGGCGGAGCACGTCGCCGGTCGCCACGAGCTCGCCGGTCGGCCCGAAGTCGTCCCCGGTCGCCACCGAGCGGCCCGCCACGTCCACCAGGCGGGCGCCGAAGCGCTGCCCGGCCTCGTCGAACAGGGCGCGGAGGCTCCACCACGATGCCGACCGGAAGCGCATCCGCTCCCGTTCCCGCTCGACGACGATGCGGGTCGCCACGCTCTGGACGCGGCCGGCCGAGAGGCCGCGGGCCACCTTCCGCCAGAGGACCGGCGAGACCTCGTAGCCGTAGAGGCGGTCGAGGATCCGCCGCGCCTCCTGAGCGTCGACGAGCCGCCGGTCGAGCTCCCGGGGATGGTCGAGGGCCGACTGGATCGCCCCCGGGGTGATCTCGTGGAAGACCATCCGCCGGACCGGCACCCGGGGGGAGAGCACCTCGACGAGGTGCCATGCGATCGACTCCCCCTCGCGGTCCTCGTCGGTCGCGAGGTAGACCTCGCTCGCGTCCCCGACGAGCCGCTTCAACTTGGCGACCTGGTCCTTCTTCTCCCTGCTCACGACGTAGAGCGCCTTGAAGTCGTTGTCGACGTCGACGCCGAGGCGGGCCCAGGGCTCCTTCTTGAAGGCGCTCGGGACGTCGGCGGCCGACCGGGGGAGGTCGCGGATGTGGCCGATCGAGGACTCGACGACGTAGTCGCGCCCGAGGAAGCCCGCGATGGTCTTCGCCTTCGCCGGGGACTCGACGATCACGAGGGGCTTGGCCATCTAACGACGTCCTGTCAGGGCTCGCGGGGCGCGGGAGCGCGGCGCGCGCACGACCCTAAGCCAGCGCGGCGCGCCCGTCGCACGCGCGCCCATGGGCTCAGGCGGTGACCGTCGAGCCGCCCGGCGCCGGGGTCGCCTCCGAGCCGGGCACGGCCGCGGTCCCGCTCGACTCGTCGCCGAAGGTGCCCGTCGAGCGCTTCGAGAACATGATGGCCCCGAGCAGCACCACGAGCGCCACCCCCGCGATGACGAAGCGGATGTCGTTGTGCCGGAGCGAGATGACCGCCGGCAGGATGAGCAGCGAGACGAGGTTCATCACCTTGATGAGCGGGTTGAGCGCAGGCCCGGCCGTGTCCTTGAACGGGTCGCCGACCGTGTCGCCGATGACAGCCGCCTTGTGGGACTCCGAGCCCTTGCCGCCGTGGAAGCCGTCCTCGATGTACTTCTTGGCGTTGTCCCAGGCGCCGCCGGAGTTCGAGAGGAAGTTGGCCATCAGCTGGCCGGTGAGGATCGTCCCGGCGAGGAAGGCCCCGAGCGCCACGTAGTTGATGAGGAAGCCGACGATGACCGGCGAGAGGATGGCGAGGAGAGCGGGCGTGGCGAGCTCGCGCTGGGCCGCCGCCGTGCAGATCGAGATGACCCGCCCGTACTCCGGCTTCTCGGTGCGGTCCATGATGCCCGGGTGCTCGCGGAACTGGCGGCGCACCTCGACCACGACCGTGCCGGCCGAGCGCCCGACGGCCCGGATGGCGAGCGCCGAGAACAAGAAGGCGATCGTGCCGCCGATGAGGAGCCCGATGAAGGTCGTCGGGCGGGCGACGTTGATCTGGGTGAGCGGGTTCGAGAAGAGGGCGTTGCCGATGGCCCCGATGTGGAGCTGGCTGCCGATCGTCTCGATGAACGAGGCGAACAGGGCGACCGAGGCGATGACCGCCGAGCCGATGGCGACGCCCTTGGTGATCGCCTTGGTCGTGTTGCCGACGGCGTCGAGGCTCACCATGACCCGCTCGGCGTCCCCGTGGAATTCGCCCGACATCTCCGCGACGCCGGCGGCGTTGTCGGCGACCGGGCCGAAGGAGTCCTCCGAGATGACCATGCCGGTCGTGGACAGCATGCCGATGCCGACGAGGGCGACGAGGTAGAGGTCGACGTCGATGTTGGCCCCCCCGAGGCCGACGGCAGCCGCGATGGCCACCACGATGGCGAGCACCGCCCAGACACTCGACTCGAGGCCGAGGGAGATGCCCGACAGGACGGTCGTCGCCGGCCCGGTCGTCGTCGACTCGGCGACCTCCTTCACCGGCCTCGTCTCGGTCGAGGTGAAGTACTCGGTGATGAGGCTGGCGACGAGGGCGAGGGCGACGCCGACGAGGACCGCCCAGAAGACCTTCAGGTTGTGGACCCAGAACTGGGCGACGAGGAAGGCACCGATGAGGGTGAGCACCGCCGAGAGCCGGAAGCCCCGGTTGATCGGCGCCATGGCGGTCTTGTCGCTCTGTCGCGCCTTCACGATGAGGATGCCGACGGCCGAGGTGAGGATGCCGATCGCCGCCACGACGAGCGGGTAGATGAGCCCCTTCGCCCAGTCGCCGGCCGAGTGCGGGTAGAGCGTCTTGAACGCCGAGTAGCCGAGGATGAGCGAGGCGATGATCGTGATCTCGTAGGACTCGAACAGGTCGGCCGCCATGCCGGCGCAGTCGCCGACGTTGTCGCCGACGTTGTCGGCGATCGTCGCG
>JAKACF010000196.1 GCA_021821585.1 Actinomycetes bacterium | reverse complement strand
GGGTGTAGCCGTGGTGGGCGAGCTCGTGGCCGGCGGCGACGATCTGCTCGACGCGGCCGGGGTGGCGCTCGGCCACCCGGCCGGGGACGAAGAAGGTCGCCCGCACCTGGTGGCGCTCGAGCAGCTCGAGGATGGCCGGCACGGCCACCCTGGCGCCGTAGCCGCCCTGGGAGAGCACGCCCGGCCGGGAGGCGTTGGCCGGGTCCTCGCCGATCCAGACCTCCTCGGCGTCGAAGTCGAAGGTGAAGCAGGCTGCGGCGGCGGCGTCACGGGGCCACATCGGTCGGTGCTCCTGTCGTGTCGTGGATGGCGATGGGATCGAGCGCCCCGGCGGTCCCTCCGGCCGGCACCGTCCCCTCGGCCGCCTCCTGCTCCTCGGCCCCCTCCTCGCCCTCCTCCGCCCAGGCGGAGAGGCGGGCCCGAACCTTGCCGACGAGGCCGACGATCCCTCCGGGGACGAAGACGACGACGACGAGCAGGACGATGCCGACGACGGTCAGCTGGACGCCGGGATGGTTGACGAGCACCGTCTCGACGACGGTGACGATGGTGGTCCCGATCGCCGGTCCGAAGACGGTGCCGAGGCCGCCGATGACGAGCATGGTGACGTCGAGGCTCATCGGGGTGAGGCCCATGATCGACGGGTCGATCGACTGCTCGAAGCACAGGTAGAGCGCCCCGGCGATGCCGGCGAGGAAGCCCGAGAGGCCGAAGGCGAGGATCCGGTAGCGCAGCGGGCTCACTCCCCGGGCGGCGGCGAACGCCGGCGCGTCCCGGATCGCCCTGAGGGCGATGCCGAGCCTCGACCGCGTGACGAGGGCGATGGCGATCGTCGAGGCGACGATCACCGCCAAGAGCGTCCAGTAGTAGGCGTGCATGGAGGCGACCGGCGAGAGGAACGAGTAGAGGCCCTTCACGCTCGGGAAGCCGTAGGAACCGCCCGTCAGCCCGCTGCCGTCGTTCAGGATCAGGTACTGGACGATCTCGGCGAAGGCGAAGGTGAGCAGCGAGGTGTAGATGCCGAACAGCCGCAGCGTCGGGACCGCCATCAGCATCGAGACCGCCGCCCCGATGAGGCCGCCCACGACGACGTCGAGGACGGGCGGAAGGCCCGTGTGCAGCATGAGGATGCCGGCGCCGTAGCCGCCGAGGGCGTAGACGGCCAGTTGGCCGAAGTTCCACACGCCGGCGACGCCGAGGATGAAGTTCCAGCTCATGTTCATCACGAGCAGGATCATCGTGGTGACGAAGACGGAGAGGATGTACTGGTTGGACTCGACGAGGGGGAAGGCGGCCAGCGCCACGACGACGAGGGCCGCCAGGCTCCACCGCCCGCTCGTCATGTCGGGGAACAGCGCCCGGGTGCGCCCCTCGTTCACAGCCGTGCCTCCGAGGGCTTCCCGAGGAGGCCCTGGGGCCGGAAGATGAGGACGAAGAGGATCACCCCGTAGAGGATCGGGAGGGACCAGGTCGTCCCGAGGAACACCTCGGTCGTCGCCTGGATGAGCCCGATGACGTAGGCGGCGTAGACCGTCCCCGGCAGGCTGCCGAGGCCGCCGAAGACGACGACGATGAGCGCCTCGAGCAGCGGCAGGTCGCCCGCCTGGGGGTAGGCGAAGAACTGGGCGCCGAGGAAGACGCCCGCCACGCCCGCCAGCGAGGAGGCGAGCCCCATGGTGATCGGGTAGAGCTTGGAGACCGGGACGCCCATCAGGCGGGCGGCGTCGAGGTCCTGGGCGACGGCCCGGATGGCCATGCCCCACCGGGTCTTGCCGAGGAACAGCCCGAGGCCGCCCATCAAGAGGATCGAGATGGCCGCCATGGCGATCGACTGATAGGGCAGGTTCACCCCGTGGTAGACGTTCACGCCGCCGGACACGACCGGCGTGACGTTGCGCTGCTGGGGGCCGAAGACCTCGAGGGCGACGTTCTCGAGGATCATCGCGACCGCGAAGGTCGTGATGAAGGTGACCATCTCGAAGTCGATGGCGTTCCGCCGCCCCATGAGGGGCTGGACCGAGACGAGCTGGGTCATCGTCCCGAGGATGAAGGTGGCGGCGAAGGCGAAGACGATGGCGAGGGCCGGGTTCCAGTGGGCCGAGACGAGGATCCCCCAGCCGACGAAGCTGCCGATCATCACCATCGATCCCTGTGACATGTCGAGGATGCGAAGTGTCCCGTAGATGAGCGTCATCCCGATCGCCACGAGCCCGTAGATCGACCCGAGGATGACGGTCGTGACGAGGATTCCGACGAGGTCGGTCATCAGGTAATGCTCCCGAGGTAGGCCTCGACCACGCCCTCGTCCTCGGAGAGCTCCTGGTAGGAGCCGCTCCGGGTGATCGAGCCCATCTCGAGGACGTGGACCGAGTCGGCGATGCCGCCGACGTGGGTGAAGTTCTCCTCGACGAGGAGGATCGTCGTCTTGGCGGACTTGAGCTCGGCGATGGCGCCGTAGACGGCGTCGAGCGCGACGGGGGCGAGGCCGAGCGAGGGCTCGTCGATCATGAGGATCTTGGACGGGCGCATGAGCGCCCGGCCGAGCGCCGTGAGGCGCCGCTCCCCCCCGGACAGGGTCCGCGCCTGCTGGTCGGCCCGGGCCTTCACGCCCGGGAAGAGGTCGTAGACGCGGGCGAGCGAGCGCCGCCGGTCCCTCCAGGACTGCCCGAGGAAGGCCCCCATGAGGAGGTTGTCCTCCACGGTCATCTCCGGGAAGAGGCCGTCGCCCTGGGGAACGAGCACCGCTCCGAGACGGGCGATCTGCTCGGACGGGCGGCCGGCGATCGCCTCGCCCTCGAGGAGGACCTCCCCGGCGGTCGGCCTGATCAGCCCGTTGAGCGCCCGCAGGAGCGTCGTCTTGCCGTGCCCGTTCGGGCCGATGATGACGGCCGACTCGCCGGCGCGCACCTCGAGGTCGAGCTCCCGCACGACCGTCGTGGCGCCGTAGCCGGCCGACAGCCGGCGGACCGAGAGCAGCGCCTCGCTCACTGCGCCGCCTCCCTGCGGTGGCGCGAGCCGAGGTAGACCTCGATCACCCGCTCGTCGCGGAGCATCTCCTCGGGGCTGCCCTCGAAGAAGGCGGCGCCGTGGTGCATGACGAGGACCCGGTCCGCCAGCGAGGTGAGTGCCCGCATGACGTGCTCGATGCAGACGACGGCGAGGTCCTCGCCCCGCGAGCGCCGGATGAGGTCCATCGTGAGCTCGATCTCGCCGAAGCTGAGGCCGCCGAAGGGCTCGTCGAGCAGGAGCGCCCGGGCGCCCGAGGCGAGCGCCGTCCCGAGCATCAGCCGCTTGGTGTCGAAGACGCCGAGCAGGCCGGCCGTCTCCTCGGCACGGCTCTCGAGTCCGACGAAGGCCAGCATGTCGTAGGCGGCCTCGAGGGACGAGCGCTCGTCGCCCTCGGGGCGGCGGCGGCGGAAGGAGGTGGCGAGCAGCATGTTCTCGAGGACCGAGAGGGAGCGGGCGACCGTCGGCTGCTGGAAGGTGCGGGCGATGCCGCGCCGGGTCCGGTCGTGCACCGAGGCGTCGGTGACGACGGCGCCGTCGAGGACGACCTCCCCGCCCGAGGCCCGGGTGTGGCCGGAGATGACGTCGAACAGCGTCGTCTTGCCGGCGCCGTTCGGGCCGACGATGCCGAGGATCTCGCCGGGCATCACCGAGAAGGAGATGTCGTTCACCGCTTTCAGGCCGCCGTAGCTCTTCGAGACCCCCCGGGCCTCGAGGACGGGGCCGGCGCTCACTTCTTCAGCCAAGGCGGCAGCTGGAAGGATCCGGTCGTGTACGGGTCCGGCCCGATGAGGACCTGCTTGCCGTTCTGGATCTGGAAGGTGAGGTGCGGCATCCCGACCGAGGGGTCCTTGGTGTAGTCCGGGTACGGGTAGCAGGTGAGGTAGTCGTCCGGCCAGCTGTAGGCCCCACAGACGCCGCGGTAGATCGTGTTCTTCACGGCCGCGTTGACCTTGTCGAAGGCGTAGGGGTCACCCACCTCGGCCACGGCGTTCGCCCAGATGTGGACGAGGTCGTACTGGTCGCCGGCGTTGGAGAAGCCGGGCGAGGTGTTGAACTTCTGCTCGAAGGCGGTGTTGAACCGCCCTGAGATGTAGTCGCCCTCGACGACGCCGACGACGGTCGACCAGATGACACCGTTGGCCGCCGCGCCGGCGAGCTGGAGGTACTGCGGGATCGACGGCGCGTACTGCTGGTAGACGAGCGAGGGGGTCGGCGACTGGCGGAACTGCTTGATGAACGACGCCTCGTCGCCCGCCGCGTAGTCGCTGAAGAAGACGATGCCCGGCGGCGTGTTGCGGATCTGGACGAGGGCGGCCGTCCAGTCGGCCTGGGGGGCGGTGAACTCCTGGAACATCGTCGTGTGCCAGCCCTGCTTGGACATCGTGGCCTGGAAGGTCTTCGAGATGTTGAGGCTGTAGGGGTCGTTGCTCGTCACGATCGCCATCGTCTTGGACGACGGCGTCCAGGTGTTCTTCTTGATGAGGTCGTCGACGAGATAGGCGAAGCCCGGCCCGTACCAGGTCTCCGAGGGGTCGCCCTGGAAGATGTTCGTGATGCCGTTGGACTTCACGAAGTCCACGTTCCCGTGCCAGGTGTTGACGTGGAAGGTCGGGATCTTGGCCTGGGCGACGATCGGGAACTCGACCGAGCTGTAGGTGCAGAAGGGGGCGAAGACGGCCGCCACGTTCTGGGAGACGAACTTCTGGAAGACGTTCTTCATGACGTCGGGCTGCTGCTCCTCGGTGTTGAGCACCGACAGCTGCAGGGGCCGGCCGAGCACCCCGCCGGCCGCGTTGATCTCCGCCACCGCCAGCTGCTGGCCGCGGAGCATCATCTGGCCGTCGCCGGAGTAGGCGCCGGTGACCGGCACGCCCGAGCCGACGACGAGCGGCTGGCCCTTGCCGCCCGAGGCGGTCGTGTCCGAGGCGGTGGTCGAGCTGCCGTGCCCGAAGTAGCCGGCGAGGCCTCCGACGACGAGGCCACCGGCTCCGGCTGCTCCGACGCCCTGCAGGAACTCGCGCCGGCTGAGCGACTTGCGGTTGTTCGGCATCCTCGGCCTCCTCAGGTCTGATCTTCGGTCGGGGGATCGCGAAGTCCGCACACGATCGCAGATGTCCGGGGGGGCGTCATCGGTCGATTGACGTATTTTCACTTTTTGCGATGGTCAATGATCGAGTAGGGTGCGGACGGCGAGGGGAGAGTCGTTCCGACCCGCGAAGGGGTGTGGTGCGCCAGACCAGCATGGGCGGATCCGGGCCGTCGGCCCGGGCGATGACCGCCTGCGTCGACCGCAGCGGGAGGATCACCGGGGCGGGCACGGGCGAGGACGCGACGACCGCTCTCGGTCGGCACCCCGCCCTCGTCGACTACGCCGTCGCGCTTCTCGGCGGTGACGCCGCCTCGGCCCGGTTCTTCTACAGGGACGAGGGGCGCAGCTTCATCAAGGTGTCGCTCGAACGGGACGACGACGGCGACCGTGCCCTCGTCTCCCTCGCCGTCTCGGCGCTCCCCGCCGGGCTCACGGCGAGGGAGCTCGACGTGCTCTCCCTCCTCGTCGGGGGGCTCTCCAACCGGCAGATCGCCGAACGGCTCGTCACGAGCGTGCGGACGGTCTCGACCCATGTCGAGCACATCCTCGCCAAGCTCGGGCAGGAGACCCGTGCCGGCGCGGCCG
>JAKACF010000195.1 GCA_021821585.1 Actinomycetes bacterium | reverse complement strand
ACCGCGCCGGCCGCCGGCTCGTCCTGGCCGGCCGGGCGGCGACGGTCGGGGCGGCCTTCCAGGTGAGCCTCGAGCGCTTCCAGCATCCCGAGGGCGCCTACCGCGGCCACGCAGGGCCGGTGCGCCTTCCGGGCGAGCTGGCGCAGGTGGTCGTCGCCGTGCTCGGCCTCGACGACCGGCCCCAGGCGATGCCGAGGTTCAGGCCGGCGGCCGCCCCGCTCAGGAACTACATCCCGCCCGAGGTCGGTGCCGCCTACTCGTACCCGGCTCCGAGCGGCGCCGGGGCGGGGACCACGATCGCCTTCATCGAGCTCGGCGGCGGCTACGACACGAACGACCTCGCCACCTACTTCGCCGGGCTCGGCCTTCCTGCGCCGCCGGTCGAGGCCGTCGGTGTCGACGGAGGCGCCAACGCCCCGACCGGGAACGCCAACGGCCCCGACGGCGAGGTGATGCTCGACCTCGAGGTCGCCGGGTCGCTCGCCAACGGCGCCCGCCTGGCGGTCTACTTCGCCCCCAACACCGACCAGGGCTTCGTCGACGCCATCTCGGCCGCGGTGCACGACGGCGTCCGGGCTCCCGTCGTCATCTCCATCTCCTGGGGAGGTCCGGAGGAGTCCTACACCGCCTCGGCGAGGGCGGCCTTCGAGTCGGTCCTCGCGGATGCTGCGCTCGCCGGCATCACGGTCTGCGTCGCGGCAGGTGACGGGGGCTCCTCCGATGGCGTGAACGACGGCCTCGCCCACGTCGACTACCCGGCCGCCAGCCCGCAGGTGCTCGCCTGTGGCGGTACCAGGCTGGTCACCAGCGGCGCCGCCATCTCCTCCGAGGTCGTCTGGAACGACCTCCCGGGCGGGGGAGCGACCGGGGGCGGCGTGAGCGCCGCCTTCCCGCTGCCGTCCTGGCAGGCGCGGGCGGGCGTGCCGCCCTCGGCGAACCCGGGGGGCGGAAGCGGGCGTGGCGTTCCCGACGTCGCCGGGAACGCCGACCCGGATACCGGCTACCGGATCCTCGTCGACGGCTCGGAGAGCGTCGTCGGCGGGACGAGCGCCGTGGCGCCGCTCTGGTCGGCGCTGATGGCCGTGGCGGCGGCCCGTCTCGGACGGGGACTCGGCTTCGTCAACCCGTTGCTCTACGGGCAGCTGCCGGGTGGCGCCTTCCACGACGTGACGCAGGGCAACAACGGCGCCTACAGCGCCCGCACGGGCTGGGACGCCTGCACCGGCCTCGGCTCACCGGACGCAGCCGTCCTGGCGAGCGCGCTGTCGTAACCAATCAGGGGCGCGGCCGCCCCACTCGGCGCCGCGGGTAGCGTCGATCTTGGGCGCGGGGCCCCGGGGGTCCGCCACGCCGAGGATCGAGGAGGCGACGACGCGATGACCCGAGGCACTCACGCCAGGCCTAGGGGCACCCGGGAGCGGGGCGGCACGTGATCGACGCCCGCGACCTCACGAAGCGCTACGGCGAGGCCTTGGCGGTCGACCACCTCTCCTTCGAGGTCCGTCCCGGGCGGGTCACCGGCTTCCTCGGACCGAACGGCGCCGGCAAGTCGACGACCATGCGCCTCATCCTCGGCCTCGACCGCCCCGACAGCGGCCAGGTGACGCTCAACGGACGGACCTACCACGACCTGCCCTGGCCGCTCAGGGAGGTCGGTGCCCTGCTCGAGGCGCGGTCGGTCCATCCGGGCCGCAGCGCCTACATGCACCTGCTCTCGCTCGCCCAGACGAACGACATCCCGCGCTCGCGCGTCGATGAGGTGCTGGAGCTCGTCGGCCTCACCTCCGTGGCGCGCCGACGGGCCGGGACCTTCTCGCTCGGCATGGGCCAGCGGCTCGGCATCGCGGCTGCCATGCTCGGTGACCCGGCCGTCCTGCTGTTCGACGAGCCCGTCAACGGTCTCGACCCCGAGGGAATCCGCTGGGTCCGCATGCTGCTGAAGAGCCTGGCGGCCGACGGCCGCACGGTGCTCGTCTCGAGCCACCTCATGAGCGAGATGGCCGTCACGGCCGACCACGTGGTCGTCATCGGCAAGGGTCGCCTCATCGCCGAGCAACCCGTCGGGGAGCTCCTCGCCCGGAGCTCCGGCGGCCTCGTGCGCGTCCGGACGCCCGGTGCCGAGCAGCTCCGGGCCGTGCTCACCCGCGAGGGTGCCCGCATCGTGGCGGCCGGCGACGGCTCGCTCGAGGTGACCGGCCTCCCGGCCTCCGAGATCGGCGAGCTCGCCCTCTCCGCCGGGGTCGCCCTCCATGAGCTCTCGCCCCAGGCCGGAACCCTCGAGGAGGCGTTCATGGAGCTCACCAAGGACAGCGTCGAATTCCGGGTCGACCGGGACGGCACGGCGCCCGTGGCAGGAGCACCGAGATGAGCGCGGTCTCGGCGGGGGTGCCCCCGAAGGACTTCTCGGTCGATCGGCCCCTCCCCCCGGGTCGCTACGGCCCTGCCGGCCTGCTCCGGGCGGAGTGGACCAAGCTGCGCTCGGTCCGCTCCACGATGTGGACCCTCGTCGTGACCGTGCTCGCCGTCGTCGGCATCGGCGCCGTCGCGACCGCCGTCACGGCCGCCCACTGGAACTCGGGCGGCCCGGTGGAGCGGTTCGGCTTCGACCCCACCCAGCGCAGCCTGGCCGGGCTCTTCCTCGGCCAGATCGCCATCGGCGTGCTCGGGGTGCTCGCCATGAGCGCCGAGTTCTCGAGCGGCACCATCCGGGCGACCTTCGCGGCCGCACCCCACCGCACGCTCGTGCTCGTCTGCAAGACCGTCGTGTTCGGTCTGGTGGCGCTCGTCACGAGCGAGGTGCTGACCTTCGCCGCCTTCGAGCTCGGCCAGCAGCTGTTGAAGGGGACCACCCCCTACGCCACGCTCGGCCAGCCAGGAGTCCTGCGTGCCGTCGCCGGAGCCGGGCTCGTCCTGACGGTGATGGGCCTGTTCGCGCTCGGGCTCGCCACCATCATCCGCCACACCGCAGGCGCCCTTGCCACCTACGTCGGGCTCCTGCTGGTCCTGCCGCTCATCATCCAGGCCTTCCCGGCGTCGTTCCAGCAGGCGGTCCTGCGCTACATGCCGCTCGTCATCGCGGAGCACATGGCGACGACGCGGCTCACCGCAGGCGCCTTCGGCGGCGGCAGCCTCCTCTCACCGTGGGTCGGGTTCGCGGCCCTCTGCGGGTACACGCTCGCCGCCCTCGTCATCGGCGCCGTGCTGCTCAACCGGCGGGACGCCTGAGGATCCTCCCGGCCTCTCCCGGCCCGGTTCGAGCGGGGACAGGGCGAAGGGGGACTCGTCGTCGTCCGGACCGAATTCGCTGAGCTGCCGCTGCTGGTGCTCGTCGAGCGCGAGGAACTCGTCCTGGCTGAGCGTCCGCCGGCTGAAGCTCACCTCGACGTGCTGCTCCGGGCGACGGCGGTTCTGGCGCGCCTGGGCGGCCATGGAGCGCTGGTCCGCCTCGGTGAGCGGCGGCTGGACGATGGCCCTCGGCCACAGGCGCCCGGCGAGGACGACGTTCAGCTCGGCCGCGTACACCGTGAGCTCGGAGAGGAAGTAGATCCAGGCGAACAGGCCGAGGACGATGGCGAACAGCCCGTAGACGGCGCTGTCGTTGCGCAGGTAGTGACCGACGACGAACCCGCCGAGCGCCTGGAGGACCGTCCAGCCGATCCCGCCCACGATCGAGCCGGGCACGAGCGCCCTGGTCGGCACCGCCTTCGGGGTGAGGACCCGGAAGGCGAGGAGGTACTGGCCGGTGTTGGTCGTGGCCGAGGCGGCGGCTCCGACCACCGCCAGCCCGGTGGTGCCCTTGACGGCCGGCACCACGGCGGCGAGGAAGGTCCCGACGAGGGTCCCGACGGCGAGGATAGCGAGGAAGACGAGGCTCCGGCCGAGCCGGGTGAGGTAGTTCGGGCGTTGCGGGCCGGGCAGGTTCCAGACCTGCTCCATCGTGAACACGCCGCTCTGGGCGAGCCCGAGCGAGCCCCACAGGAGGCCGACGATGCCGACCGCCAGCCCGATTGCGCTGTGACGGTGCAACGCCGAGATGTTCTTCGCGAGGTCGTTGCCGATGATCGGGAACTGTCGGACGGCGGAGTCGACGACGTCGTGGCGGAGCCCCGGATGGCTGCCGAGCACCAGCCCGAGGATGGTGACGAGGAGGAGCAGGAGGGGAAAGACCGTCCCGAAGGCCGAGTGCGCCAGGTTGGCGACGAGGGAGCCACCGTTGTCGTCCCCGAACTTCTTCACGACGCCGAACACGAACGCGCTGGCCGTGTGCCGTTGCTGGAACGCGTCGACGCGGCGGATCCGCCGCTCGATCGGGTTCACCTCACCCCTCCGGACGGGAGCCTCATGCAGGGATGATCCCCGCAGGCTGGGTCGGCCACGCCTCGGAGCAGGCTGGCCCGGGCGCTGCCACAATGGTGCCGTGAGCAGTGGCTGGGGGCGGCTGGGGGGCCTTGTCGTCTGTGGCTCCCTCCTGCTCGCGGCTTGTGCCGCCCCTGTCGCCGACCGGCTGGCGCCGACGACGACCCGCGCCACCAGCCCACCGGTGGCGGCGCCGACCACGGCCGTGCCGGCGACCGTCGCCTCGACGAGGCCCCGCTACCCGGCCGCCTTCGGAGTGGGCATACGGACCGTCACCTTCGTCGACCCGTCGAGACCGACGCTCGACTACGCCGATACCCCGCCCCAGGTCCTCTCGCCGAGGCGGGTGCTCCGGACGACGATCCGCTACCCCACCCTCGAGCCCGGCAAGGGCCTGCTCCCGGGCGCTCCGCCCGCCACCGCCTTCGGACCGTTCCCCGTCGTGGTCTTCGCCCACGGCTTCGCCGTCACGCCGCACACCTACGAGCCGCTGCTCGACAGCTGGGTCCGGGCGGGCTTCGTCGTCGTGGCTCCGCTCTTCCCCGTCGACAACTACTACGCCTGGGTCGCCCAGGGACGAGGTGACGCCTCCGAGGCCGACATCTGGAACGAGCCCGAGGACCTCGCCGTCGTGGTGCGGGACCTCGTCCCGCTCGCCCGGCAGCGGGGGTCATTTCTGAACGGCCTGCTCGACACCTCGAGGGTGGCCTTGGCGGGGCAGTCCGACGGCGCGAACGTCGTCGGGGCGCTGCTGTTCGCCGACAGCTTCGCGGCCGTCCGGGCAACCCTGCCGGTCCGCCCGCGCGCCGCCCTCCTGCTGTCGGGTGCCGAGATCGGTGCCGGCGTCCCCTACCAGGCAGCCTCCGCCTCGCTCTCCGTGCTCTCGACGGAGAGCACGACCGACTACTGCAACTCGACCCAGGACGCGACGACGCTGTACGACGCCGTCGCCCCGGGAGCCGCCCACCACCTCTTCCTGGTGCTGGACGGCGCCACCCATCTCGGGCCCTACGACGGCGCGGTTCCGTGGTTCCCGGTCGTGCGACGCGTCACGACGAAGTTCCTCGAGATGGCGCTGTCGGTGCGCCACCGGCCCGCCACGCTGTCGACCGTGCAGGAGGTCGGGGAGCGCGCCGGGGTGGCGACCCTCCTCACGAGCGCCGCCGTCTCGCTGCCCGCGACCGGCGACACGGGCGACTGCGGTGTCTCGACGCCCTACCCGTGAGCGGTCGACCGCTCCTCCCGGCTTCCGCTCCTCAGTCGACCGGGAGCGAGTGGAGGAAGCGCTCCGGCTCGGCATCGAAGCGCTCGGCACAGCCGGTGTTGCAGAAGTAGTAATCCTGGTCCCCGTAGCGGCGGGTGGCGGCAGCCGTCGCCGGGTCGACGGTCATGTGGCAGACCGG
>JAKACF010000194.1 GCA_021821585.1 Actinomycetes bacterium | reverse complement strand
TCCGATCTGGCTGCCGGCGTCGACCCCCCGCAGGCCCGGGATGGCGTCGACGAGCCCGATCGTGGCGGCCGTCGCCTCGGCGTGGTCGGAGCAGACGAGGACGTCGCCGTCGAGCTGTTCGTCGAGGCGGGCGAGCCCACGGGCGGGGACGTGGTGGAAGGCGCCGGCGACGAGCGCGCCCGGTGCGGCCTGCTGGACCGCCACGGTGATCGACCCCCGGGCCGGCACGAGCGCCTGCAGCTCGTCGCCGACCTTCTCGAGGGCGTTCGCCATCGAGACGACGACCTTGCCCTCGAGCGCGCCGGCAAGGCGGGCGGCCGTCGGGGCGGCTCCGTTCCACGGCGTGGCGACCACGACGAGGTCGGCCTCGCAGGCCTCCTCGTTCGTCACGCCCCGCAGCTCGGGGAGCCGGCCCGGCCACTTCTCGCGCAATGCGGCCGCCACCTCTTCTGCACGGGCGCGCTCGCGCGACCCCACGTGGACGTCCAGGCCCGAGGCGGCCAGGCGGGCGGCGAGGGCGGTGCCGGCGGGACCGGTCCCGCCGAGGATGCCGATGCTCATGCCCTCACCTTCCCATAGATGCACCCGAGGCGACGACTTCCGCCCCCACCTCTGCCTGCCGGCGCCACCGAGACGCGCGGCGCGAACCGGCCGACGTCGAGGTCCCCGGCCACCGGCGCAGCGGCTGCGGCGGGGCGTGACGCGGCGGCCAGCGGACAAGGAGCGGGTGAGGCGGCCCGGCACCCGCGGCGGTCTGCCGGCCCGCCCCGCAGCCCGACGGCGCCGGACGGGATGTTCCCGGGGCCAGGCGGTGTTGAGAGGGCCATGCGTGTCGATATCTGGTCCGACGTCGTCTGCCCCTGGTGCTACCTCGGCAAGCGCCACCTCGAGCTCGCGCTGGCGGACCACGAGCGCGCCGGGGAGGTCGAGGTGTTCTTCCACAGCTTCGAGCTCGACCCCGAGGCACCGGCGGGCGACCACCGTCCCATGCGGGAGCTGATCGCCCGCAAGTACGGCCTCGCCCCGCACGAGGCGGCCCGCAGCCAGGAACACCTCACCTCCCTCGCCGCCTCCGTCGGCCTCGAGTACCACCTCGAGGCGACGAGGCGGGCGAACACCTTCGACGCCCACCGCCTGCTCCACCTCGCCCGGGACCTCGGGCGCCAGAGCGAGCTCGCCGAGGCCCTCTTCGCCGCCTACTTCACCGGGGGGCGCGTCCTCGGCGAGCACGAAGAGCTGGTGGCGGTCGCCACCGGGGCCGGGCTCGCCGAGCAGGAGGTCCGGCGGGTGCTCGGGTCCGAGGCCTACGCCGAGCACGTCCGGCGCGACGAGCAGGCCGCCGTCGAGCTCGGAGCCACGGGTGTCCCCTTCTTCGTCGTCGGCGGTCGGTACGGCCTGGCCGGGGCCCAGCCGCCGGACGTCCTCGCGAAGGTGCTGGACCGGGCGTTCGAGGAGAGCGCGTAGCTAGCGGCGGGGAAGCCGCTGGACCTCTCTCGCCAGCCGGCGCCAACGGGCCGCCTGCTCGGCCTGCAGCCGCTTGTCACCCATCGCCTCGAGACGGGCCTGCTCGCGCTGCAGCCGCTGGTAACCGGCCAGGCGGTCGGCGGCGAGGGCCCCGCTCGAGATCGCCTCGAGGACGGCGCACCCCGGCTCGCGGCCGTGCGAGCAGTCCCGGAAGCGGCAGCCGGCGGCCAGCTCCTCGATCTCGGAGAAGGCCTGCTCGATCGCCTCACCGGCGTCGACGAGCCCGAGCGCCCGGAGCCCCGGGGTGTCGATCATGAGCGCGCCGTTCGCCAGCATCACGAGCTCGCGGGCGATCGTCGTGTGCCTCCCCTTGCCGTCCGGGCGGACCTCGCCGGTGGAGAGGCCCGCCGCCCCGCCCGAGAGCACGTTCGCCAGGGTGGACTTCCCCGCGCCCGAACGGCCGATCACGACGGTGGTGCTGCCCGGAGCGAGCTCACCGGAGAGTGCGCCCATCCCGTCCCCGGTGCGGGCGCTGACGGCGAGGACGGCCGCGCCCGGAGCGACGGCCGTGGCCGCCGAGAGGGCGGCGGGCAGGTCGTCGGCCTGGTCGGCCTTGGTCAGCACCACGACCGGCAGCGCTCCGGACTGCCAGGCGGCGACGAGCAGGCGCTCGAGGCGGCGGGGCCGCCATCGCTCGCCGAGCGGCTCGGCGACGAGCACCGTGTCGACGTTGGCGGCAAGGGTCTGTGCGCCACGTCCGGGATCGGGCGAGGCCCGCACGACGGTGCTGCGCCGTTCCAGCACGACGGCGAGCTCGCCGCCGCGGACGAGGACGAAGTCGCCTGTCGTCGGCCGCTCGTCGGCCGGGCCGAGCAGCCGTCGGGCGACGGGCACCTGGCGCTCGCCGCCCGCCAGCCGCACGAGGCAGCTCCTCGCATCGGCGCGGGTGACCCGGCCAGGCAGGTCGCCCGGGCCGGCGACGGCTCGGGCGAGGGCGAGGGACTTCGCATCGAAGCCCCATCTGGACAGCTCTCCGGTCGACCAGGCGGGCTCTGCCGGGTGGTCCCGGGGGAAGGGATCGGTCACGCGGGGTTCTCCTTGTCGGAGCGCCCGGTGACCGAGGGGCGGACGGCCGGGTCTCTCAGCCGTGCGACGCGGGGTCACCGAGCGCGGGGTCGTCTCGGGTCATGGGCAAGCAGCTCACCCTCATTCGGTCGACCTCCCTTCTCGGTGACGGCGATGGCGCCAGGGATGTTAGACGGCGCCTCAACGTGTGTCGACGACCTGGAAGGCCTCCGCCAGCCGGCCGGGTGGGAGGCCGAAGCGCCGCGCCGTCTCGGCCGCCCACTCGCGCACGAACGATGCGACCGAGGTGATGTCGGTGATCTGACTGGCGTGTGCCGACAAGGCCGCCACCTTCTCCTCGAAGTGCCCGGTGATGTCCACCACGCGGTCCGGGTTGGTGGAGGCCATCAGCCAGACCTCGGGCACCTCGAAGGGCTCCAGCCCCGCCGCCAGGAGCTCTGGATGGGCGTACGGGTTGCGGGCGTCCGGATAGACGGCACGAAGGGTCGCCTCGCCGGCCGCCAGGTGGTCCGGGTGGCTCGCCCGGATGCGCCGGTAGTCGCGCTCTGGCGACTGAGCGACGACCCGGTCCGGGCGGACCTGGCGGATCACGCGGCTCACGTCCCGGCGCACCTCCTGAGAGGGCTCGAGCCGGCCATCGGCGTACCCGAGGAAGATCACGTCCTCGACCCCGAGGGCCTCTGCCGCCCGCCGCTGCTCCCCCTGGCGGATGCTCGCCAGGTTGGCGAGATCGATCCCCGGGTCGGCGGCACCGGCGGCACCGTCGGTGACGATGCAATAGGTGACGCTGGCACCCTGTGCGGCCCAGGAGGCGATGGTGCCGGACGCGCCGAAGTCGGCGTCGTCGGGATGGGCTGCGACAACGAGCACGCGTTCGGGAAGGGGGTCCGGATCGCCGGCCTCGAGCGCCGAGGAGGAAGGATCGAGCGGCACGACGACCGCCTCGTTCGCCTCGGCGGCACCGTCCTCATCGTCGACTGCGGTCGCTTCGGTCATCGGCCGGACGGTACCCGCTCTGTCAGCCCCGCGAGCGCGACCGGGGCGGCGCCCCGCCCAGACGCGCTCAGGACAGCCGGCCTGTCATCGCTCCTCGGCCGCGAGCGCCTCGTCGACCGACGGGTAGAGCGGGAAGAGATCGTCGAGCGCAGCGATTTCGAAGGCGCGGCGGACGCGAGGCTGGGCTGCCGCCAGGCGGAGGGCCCCGCGCGACTCCCCCACCTCGCGCAGGGCGCCGATCAGCACACCGAGGCAGGTGGAGTCGATGAACGGCACCTCGCCGAGATCGAGCACGATGGGAGGGCCGTCGAGACCCACCTCGTCGAGGAGCAGGGCCCGCAGCGCTGAACTGGCACTCAGGTCGAGGTCACCTCGAATACGGAGAATCGAGGCACGCTCCTCCTGGTCCCAGTAGGCAGAAAACCCCTCGATCTCCTCGCCCGTCTCGCTCACCATCGGCCAACCTGCCCTCCAACCCCCACCTCGACAACGTCTGCACCGGTCCCGGGTGGAACATCCTCTCTGGACGAGGCCGGTGTCGCTCCTGTGTACCCGCTCTCGGCGGCGGATCCGGTCGTTCACGACCCCAGGTAGCATGTCCTTCCTCCGAGGGCGGCGCTCACTGACAAGTGACGCTCGACCGTCGAGCGGGCCGGGCAATACTGGCGAGGTGGCGGTCACCTCGGTTCGCGTCTCGACGAGGATCGATGCTCCCGCCGAGGAGCTCTTCCCCCTCGTCTCCCGCCACGAGCACGCCGTCCGGGTCATCGACGGGCTCGAGCAGCTCCGTCCCCTGGACCTCGACGGCCACGTCGTCGGGGCGCGCTTCGAGGCGGTGCTGCACCTCGGTCCGCGCACGCTCAGGACCGAGATCGCCCTCGCCGAGCTCGTCGAGCTGCGACTCGTCCGGTGGGTGGCGACCGGGGGCGACCACCGCTCCCTGCTGTTCGAATTCCGGGAGGTCGAGGAGGCGACGGCGGTCCGTCTGACCGTCTCCTATGAGCGTCCCGGCGGTGCTGCCCTCCTCATCGCACCCGTGGTGGAGGAGACGGTGCGTGCGCGGGCGAGGGCGACCCTCGATCGCCTCCGGGAGCTTGCCGGGCTGGCGTGACGGTGCGCGGCCGCTCCGAGACCCGGCACCGGCAGGGGGCCCGGCCGTCACAGATGGACGTAGCGCTCCTCGGCGATGAGGTTGCCGCCGTCGACCACGATCAGCTGCCCGGTGACGTAGCCCGCCCCCGGTGAGGCGAGCCAGGCCACGACCGAGGCCACCTCCTCGGCGCTCCCGCAGCGACCGACCGGCGTGCCCTTGCCGAGCTCGAGCTCCTTCGGCAGCGAGGAGCCGGTCTCGATCCAACCGGGGCCGACGGCGTTGACGGTGACACCCGATCGGGCGAGGTCGAGTCCGAGCGCCCGCGTCAGCCCCACCATCGCCGCCTTGCCCGAGGCGTACGCCACGTCGTCGGCCATGGCGGCGACTGGGCCGGTGACCGACGAGACGTTGACGATGCGCCCCCACCGGGCATCGAGCATGAACGGCGCGACGGCCTTCGCGCAGAGGAAGGCCGTGGTCACCTCACGGTCGAGCTCGGCCCGCCACTGCTCGAGCGGCAGCGAGAGAACCCCGCCCGACGCGGCCGGCGTCGTGACCGACACCATCCCGGCGTTGTTGACGAGGATCGTCACGGGGCGGCGGGCCGCCGCGGCCCCGACGACGTGCTCGACGTCGTCCGGCACGGTGAGGTCGCCGAGGACGGAGTCGGCCTCGATCCCTTCATCGAGGAGCTCGTCCCGACGGGTGTGGACCCTCTCGGTGGTGGCGGTCACGGTGACGGAGGCGCCGAGGCGCCCGAGCAGGCGGGCGCAGGCGAAGCCGATGCCGGTGGGGCTGCCGGCTCCGGTCACGAGCGCATGCCGGCCGTGGAGCGAGAAGGCGGAAGGGAGGGCGTCCATCGAGCCATTGTGGCCGAAGGGGCGAGGCTCGCGTGACCCCTGGCCGGACCCGGGCGCGCCGTCCGCCGGGACCGGGACTGCCGGCGCGGCAGTGGTCGGTCGGGTGAAGCCGGGTGATGCTGGGTACACGCACAGTGACGGCTCCCCGGCCGCCCTACCCCACCATGGCGCGCGAGATCCACATCCTGCCCTCTGCAGACGATGCGACACCGAAGCAGGTCCGCGCCGTCACCCTGGGAGCCGCCCTCTGGCTCGGCCTGTGGATCGGGCTCGCCGTCTGGGTGGCCGTCGACATCGGC
>JAKACF010000193.1 GCA_021821585.1 Actinomycetes bacterium | reverse complement strand
TGCAGGGAGTCGAGGACCACTCGGGCTACCGCTCGGACCCCTTCGGCCGCCTCCAGCGGACCGCCGAGTTCATCGCCGCCACCACCTACGGCGGCGACGCCCTCGCCTGGGCCTTCGTCCGCAAGGTGCGCGCCATCCACGACAAGGTGACCGGCACGGGCCCCGGCGGGCGCACCTACCGGGCGGCCGACCCCGACCTGCTCGCCTACGTGCACGTGACGGAGGTCTGGAGCTTCCTCCGGGCCCACCAGCGCTACTCCGGCCACCTGCTCGTGAGAGAGGAGAAGGACCGCTACCTCGAGGAGATGGCGCTCGTGGCCCGCCGCCTCGGCGCCGCCGAGGTCCCGGTCACGACCGAGGGGGTGCGCCGCTACCTGCGCGAGATGCGCCCGGAGCTCGCCGGCAGCCCACTCGCCCGGCGGACGGTCGCGTTCATCATGAGCCCGCGCCCGGGTGCCTCGCTCCTCGAGCGGGCCTCGCACACGGTGATGGCGGAGGCGGGGGTCGACCTGCTGCCCGAGTTCGCACGGCGGGCGCTCGGGCTCTACCGCCCCTCCCCGGCCCGGGTCGGCCTCGTCCGACCGGCCGGGACCCTGTTCGCCGGCGCCCTCCGCTTCGTCGCCGGCAGCTCGCCCCTCCTCGAGGCGGCCCACGCGAGGGTGGCGTCGTGACCCGGGAGCATGCGGACCTCCCCGTCCCCCACGTCCTCAGGGAGTACGCCCTCGTCGCCGACGGGCGCCGGGGCGCCCTCATCGGGCCCCGAGGGGACCTCGTCTGGATGTGCGCCCCGAGCTGGCACGACGACGCCGTCTTCTCCGGGCTGATCGGGGGCCGGGGCCACTACTCGGTCCGGCCGGCCGACGACTGGTTCGTCTGGGGCGGCTACTACGAGGAGAGCTCGCTCATCTTCCGGAGCCGCTGGGTCACGCCGACCGGGATCGTCGAGTGCCGCGAGGCGCTGGCCTTCCCCGGCGACGAGCACCGGGCGGTCGTCCTCCGGCGGGTGATCGCCCGCGACACGCCCGTCACCGTCGAGGTCCGCCTCGACCCCCGGGCCGGCTTCGGCCGGTCCGGCCTTCGCCAGGTCTCCACCGCCGAGGGGGTCGTCACCGGCCGGACGGGGCCGCTGCGCCTGCGCTGGCAGGGTCTCCCCGAGGCGGCGGAGGCGAAGGGCGGGGGCTTCGTCGGCCGCTTCGAGCTGCGCCGCGGCGAGCACCGCGACCTCGTGCTGGAGCTGTCGGACGTGGCCCTTCCCCGGGAGCTGCCCGACGCCGACCTGCTCTGGTCCGAGACGGCGGCCCGCTGGGAGCGGACGGCGGCGGACGTCTCCTCTTCGGCCGCCCCCCGCGACGCCGGCCTCGCCCTGGCGGTCCTGCAGGGCCTGACGAGCCCGGGCGGGGGGATGGTGGCGGCCGCCACGATGTCGCTCCCCGAGCGGGCCGAGGCCGGGCGCAACTACGACTACCGCTACGCCTGGATCCGGGACCAGTGCTACGCCGGGATCGCGGCGGCCTCGGTCGGCCCCCACCCGCTCGTCGAGGGCGCCGTCTCCTTCGTCTCGGCCCGCCTGCTCGAGCACGGCGAGCGGCTCGTCCCCGCCTACACCGTCGACGGCGACCCGGTGCCCGACGAGCGGCAGCTGCGGGGCACGATCGGCTACCCGGGCGGGGCGGACAAGATCGGCAACTGGGTGAACGGCCAGTTCCAGCTGGACGCCCTCGGCGAGAGCCTCCAGCTGCTGGCGGCTGCGGCCGGCACCGGGCAGATGACCGACGACGGCCGGCGGGCGCTCGAGGTGGCGGTGGCGGCAATCGCCTCGACCTACGACACCGCCGACGCCGGGATCTGGGAGATCCAGCCCGACTGGTGGACCCACTCCCGCCTCGCCTGCGCCGCCGGCCTGCGGGCGGTCGCCCGCCCGGGCCTCCTGCTCACCTCCGGGCGGGCGGCCGAGTGCGACCGGCTCGCCGACACGATCCTGGCGGAGGTCTCCCGGCGCTGCCTCAGCGAGAAGGGCCACTGGCGCCGCGCCCCGGCCGACGAGCGCGTCGACGCCGCCCTGCTGCTCCCGCCCGTGCGGGGGGCGCTGCCTGCGGGCGACTCCCGCACCGTCGCCACCTACGAGGCCGTCGCTCGGGAGCTCATGAGGGACGGCTACGTCTACCGCTACCGCCAGGACGACCGCCCGCTGTCGAAGGCCGAGGGCGCCTTCCTCCTGTGCGGGTTCATGATGAGCCTCGCCGCCCTCCAGCAGGGCGACGTCGTGCGGGCGGCGCGGCTGTTCGAGCGCAACCGGGCCGCCTGCGGCTCCCCGGGGCTCCTCGCCGAGGAGTACGACGTCGCCCAGCGCCAGCTGCGCGGCAACCTCCCGCAGGCCTTCGTCCACGCCCTCCTGCTCGAGACGAGCATGGTGCTCGGCGGCCGGCTCTAGAGCCGGCGCCCGCTCAGCCCGCCTCGGAGACGAGCCGCGCCACGATCCCGTCGAGCTCGTCGGCGACGAGGCGCTCGCCGCTGTCGTGGCTCGCCACCCGCCTCCAGCCCTCGAGCAGCCCGAGCCGTCCGCCCTCGATCTCGAAGACGCAGCCGTTGACGCCCCGCGAGCGGACCGAGCACAGCCAGCAGACGAGGGGGGCGACGTTGTCGGGGTCCATGGCGTCGAAGGCGCCGGGTGCCTCGGGCACCGCCAGCTCCTTGTAGCCGAGCGCCTCGGTGAGCCGCGTCCGGGCGGCGGGGGCGATGGCGTTCACCATGACGCCGTAGCGGGAGAGCTCGTCTGCCTCGGTCAGGGTGAGGGCGGCGACGGCGGCCTTGGCGGCGACGTAGGCGCCGTGCCCGCTGCGGCCGTGCGGCGGCGAGGCGAGCAGCGCCATCGGGGAGGTCGTGTTGACGATCCGCCAGTCCGACGGCCCCTCGTCGGCGGCGAGCCGCCGCCAGTGGGCCGCCGCCTGGGACGCCATGGCGGCATGGCCCTTCAGGTGGACCCGCACCACCTCGTCGAGGTCCGCCTCGTCGAGGTTCACGAGCAGCCCGTCCCTCCACACGCCGGCGTTGTTGACGACCGCGTCGAGCCGGCCGAAGGACGAGAGCGCCGTCTCGACGACCCGGGCGGCCCCCTCCCAGCAGGCGACGTCCTCGCCGCTGTCCACCGCCTCGCCACCGGCCTGCCGGATCGTCTCGGTGACGCGCCGCGCGACCTCGGGGTCGGGTCGGGTCCCGTCGGGCTCGACCCCGAGGTCGTTCACGACCACGCGGGCCCCTGCGGCCGACAGGGCGAGGGCGTACGACCGGCCGAGGCCCCGGCCGGCGCCGGTGACGACGACGACCCGGCCCTCGCACAGCCCTCCGGCGCCCGCCATCGCCCGGCGGCGCTCAGCGCTCGATCGGCCGGACGACGTCGCCCTCGGCCCCGCGGCGGACCGCCAGGCCGGCGAGCATCTCGAGCACGGCCCGGTGGGCGTTGTTGATCGTGAGCTCGGCCCAGTCGTAGGCCGGGGCGACCTCGACGACGTCCATGGCGACAAGGGGGGTCTCGACGGCGAGCTTGCGGACGGCCCGCAACAGGTCGGCCGGGGAGAGGCCGCCCGGCTCGGGCGTCCCGGTGCCGGGCGCGAAGCCGGGGTCGAGGACGTCGATGTCGAGGGAGAGGTAGACGCCGTCGGTGTCCTCGAGGGCCTCGGCGACGGCGTCCTCCATCACCGCCGGCAGGCCCCGCTCCCAGACCTCCTCCATCTTGTGCCAGCGCATCTGCTGGTCACGCATCCACTCGAAGGTCTCCTTCGGCGGCCAGTAGCCGCGCAGGCCCACCTGGACGAAGTTGCGGCCCTCGACGGCGCCCGACTCGATCAGCCGGCGCATCGGCGTCCCGTGGCTGGCCAGGTTGCCGTCGATCGAGTCGGCCGTGTCGGCGTGGGCGTCGAAGTGGACGACGCCGACCCGCCCCCACCCCCTCGCCTCGGCCACGGCGGTGGCAGCCGGCCAGGTGATCGAGTGGTCGCCGCCGAGGACGACCGGGATGATCCCCCTCGAGGCGACCTCGCCGACCCGCCGGCGGATGTTGGCGTGGCTCGCCTCCACCATCCCGTGCGGGCAGAGGGCGTCCCCGTAGTCGACGACCTCGAGCTCCTCGAAGAGCTCGACCCCGAGGTCGAGGTGGTAGGTCCCCGGCCCGTAGGCGAGGGCCCGCAGGGCGCGCGGCCCGAAGCGGGCGCCCGGGCGGTTCGTCGTCGAGTCGTCCCAGGGGGCCCCGACGACGGCGACGTCCGGCTGCCAGGCGTCGAGCTGCTCGGGCTCGGTGAGAAGCGGGCACTGGGCGAAGGTGGCCGGCCCCGTGTAGGAGGGCCCCGAGAGCTGCTCGGCCATCCCGGGGGGCAGGTTGCGCACCGGCGGGTGCGTCGATCGGTCGTCGCTCACGCGCCGTTGATACCACAAGGACACCGGGCGGTCCCGGACCGGACCGGGGCGCCCGGGCGCATCGGACCACCTTGTGGCGCCGGTTCGGCTTGACTGGGGGGATGAGCGAGCCCACCGGGACGCGCCCGCCGCCGGGCGGCAGGGTGCCGCGCCTCGGGGCGGACTCCGAGCGCTCGGCGCGCCGGGAGTTCCAGCGCCGCGTGCTGCGGGGTGCGCTCATCGTCGACGCCGTCGTCGTCGTGACCCTGCTCGTCGGCCTCCTCGCCTGGCGGCTCAGAGCGGTCCTCCTCCTCATCGTCATCGCCCTGTTCATGACGCTGCTGCTCCACCCCCTCGTGAGCTTCCTCGAGCGGCGCAACATGCGACGGGGTCTCGCCACCGGGATCGTCTTCGTCGGCGGCTTCGGGCTGCTGGCGGTGCTGCTGTTCGTCCTGTTGCAGCCGGCGGTGACCGGGGCGGAGAACCTGGCAAAGGAGCTGCCCGTCTACATCCGCGAGGCCCAGCACGGCCGGGGGGCGATCGGCCACCTGGTCGCCAAGCTGCACCTCACCCAGTACGTGACGGCGAAGAACGGGGGGGCCCAGGCCCTCATCTCCAAGTTCGGCAAGCCCGCCCTCAGCATCGGAAAGGGCGTGCTGTCCGGGGTGGTCGGCGTCGTCACGATCGTCTTCCTCACCTTCTTCCTCCTCATCCACGCCCCCGGCATCTACCGGGGCGTGCTCAGCTGGATGCAGCCCGAGCGCTCCCAGCGGGTGCGCGACATCGTGAGCGACGTCGAGCGGTCGGTCGTCGGCTACATGGCGGGCGACTTCGCCACCTCGCTCATCGCCGGCGTGGTGATCACGATCACGCTGCTCGCGACGGGCGTGCCCTACCCGCTCGTGCTCGGGGTCTGGGTGGCGGTGGTCGACTTCCTGCCGCTCGTTGGCGGCCTCTTGGCGGGCGTGCCGACCGTCGTCATCGCCCTGTTGCACTCGACCACGGCCGGCGTGGTGACCTTCATCGTCTTCATCGTCTACCAGCAGATCGAGAACCACGTCCTCTACCCGATCGTGATGAGCCGGACCGTGAAGCTCAACTCCCTCTGGGTCCTCATCTCGGTGCTCATCGGCGCCTCGCTCGGCAACATCGTCGGCTCGGTCTTCGGCGGCTTCGTGGGGGCCCTCTTGGCGGTCCCGGCCGGCTCGGCCGTCCAGGTCATCGCCCGTGACCTCTGGCAGCACCGCAGCGGGGCGGTGCTGCTGAGCGACGAGGCGGGCGGCCCGCCCGCAAGCGAAGGGACGGCCGCCATCGACACCGGGGTCATGGCCGTCCGGCGGGCTCCGGCGCCGCCGTCCGCCCCCGAGGCCGGCGGGGGCACGCCGGCGGCCGACGGCACGGCCTCGAACGGCGCCGCCCCG
>JAKACF010000192.1 GCA_021821585.1 Actinomycetes bacterium | reverse complement strand
AGTCGGGCAGCTGGCGAGGAGCGAGACGGGTGGCCGAGGCGCTCTGCTCTGTCGGCGAGCGGAGCGGCGGCATCGAGGACGCCTCCTACTGGTACGCGGCGGCCGAGCGGCTGCTCGCCCCGCTGCTCCAGGCCGCCGCCCTCTCGGGCGGCTCCATGGGCGAGGTGCTCTGCTGGCTCGAGGAGGAGGAGGTCGACGCTCCCCTGTCCGTCCTGGCGGCGGCCGGCGAGGAGGCGGCGCTCCGGGTCGCCCGCTCGTGCTTCGCCCTCGAGGAGCGTCAGCGCTCATCGGTCTTCGCGACCGCCCTCACCGTCCTCGCCGCCTACGAGGATCCCGACGTCCTCGCCTCCGAGCGCTTCGGCCGTCGCCTCAGCCCGACGTGGCTGCTGGCCGGCGGGCCCCGTCCGCGGACGATCTACTGCTGCGCCCCGGCGCGCGACCAGGCCCGCTTGAGCCCCGTCTTCGTCGCGCTCGTCCGCCAGGTGCTCGATGCCGCCTACCAGGCGTCGCTTCGCGGCGGTGGCCCGCTCGACCCGCCGGTGCTGGTCGTCCTCGACGAGGCGGCCAACGTGGCGCCCCTCGGCGATCTCGACCGGGTGCTCTCGACGGCGGCGGGGCACGGCATCTGCCTGCTCACGGTGTGGCAGGACCTCGCCCAGGTCGAGGCGCGCTACGGGGCGAGGTGGGCCACCATCGTGAACAACCACCGCGCCAAGGTCGTCTGCCCGGGGGTGAGCGATCCCCGCACCCTCGAGCTCGTGAGCGCGCTCCTCGGCGACGCCGAGTCCTCGCAGCGCTCGAGGGGGCGGGGGGAGGGCGGGGGCTGGACCGAGAGCGAGACCGAGGTCCGCCTGCCGGTGGCGCCGGCCGGATGGATCCGTCGGCTCCCGCGCCGCCAGGCGCTCGTCGTCTACGGCGGGCTGCCGCCCGCACTCGTCTCGCTGCGGGGGGTTCTCCCGCCGGGCCGCCGCCGCGAGGCGGCCAGCTAGGAGGGACTGCCCGGCGCCACGAGGGGCCAGCCCATCTCGCGCTCGGCGACGAGGGCGAGCTCGAGCAGGAGCGCCTCGCGGTGGTGGGCGCTCAGCACCTGCACCCCGACCGGCAGCCCGTCGAGCCGACAGAGCGGGAGGCTCATGGCCGGGCTGCCGTTCAGGTTGGACGGGGCCGTGAGGGCGGCGTTGTTCATGATCGCCCGGATGAAGCCGAGCTCGGCGATGAGGTCGGTCCCGCGAAGGCTCGAGGGCGGCGGGCCCTCGGCGGCGAAGGCGACGTCGGGGTTCGTCGCCGCCACCACGAAGTCGGCCTGCTCGAACAGCTCTGCCATCGCCTCGTTCAACCGGCGGCGGTAACCCTCGAGCCGGGCGGCGTGCTCGAGGCTGAAGCGCTCCCGGTAGAGCTCGAGACCGAGGCGCATCTCGGGGCTCAGCTGCTCGATGCAGTCGGGGTATGCCTCCCCGAGGTCGGCGAGGAAGGCCACCTGGCCGGCCATGGCCCACTCGTCCTCGAGCGGCGGGAGGTGTGCCTCCGCCTCGACCACCGCCAGCCCGGCGTGCCTCGCCAGCTCTGCTCCCGCGCCGGCCACGAGGTCGGCCACCTCGCCCCGCACCCGGGCGGTCGAGAGGTCGGGGAGGATGGCGAGGCGCAGTCCGCCGAGGTCCCGGCTGCCGAGCCCGGCCTCGAGCCCCCCGATGGCGGGAAGGCTGAGGGGGTCGTGCACGTCGTAGCCGTTGCAGCAGTCGAAGTAGCGGGCGGTGTCGCGCACCGACCGGCTGAGGCAGCCGAGCACCGAGGTGAGCGGCTCGACACCGACACCCGGTCCCTTCGGGATGCGCCCGTAGGTGGCCTTCAGCCCGAACAGGCCGGAGAAGCCGGCCGGGATCCTGATCGACCCCCCGCCGTCGCTGCCGGTGGCGATGGGGAGCAAGCCGCCGGCGACGGCGGCAGCGGACCCGCCCGAGGAGCCGCCCGGCGTGCGCGTGCGGTCCCAGGGGTTGCGGGTCGTGCCGTGCAGCGCGGTGGAGGTGCAGTTGACGCCGCCGAACTCGCTGGCGGTCGTCTGGGCGACGAGCACGGCCCCGGTCGCCCGGAGCCGGCGCACCGACGTGTCGTCGCGGGTGGCCCGGCGCTCGGCGAAGACGAGGGAGGCCTCGGTGTAGGGCCATCCTTCGACCGCCTCGAGCTCCTTCACCCCGACGGGGACGCCGCCGAAGGGCGCCGAGACGTCCGCCGCGGCGGCGAGCTCGCGGGCCCGGTCGACGTCGAGGTGCGAGACGGCGTTGAGCGACGAGGACCCGATGGCCGACAGGGACTCCTCGAGCGCCTCGGACGGCGAGAGCCGCCCGGCGCGGAACTCCTCGACGAGCCCGCAGGCGTCGCCGAGCCACGGATCTCCTGCCACCCTGCCTCCCTCGTTGCCTTTCCGGAGGCTACCCGCCGGCACCCGGGCGGGCAGGTGGCCTCCGGCTCCGGCCACGGGGCGGGCCGCACGCTGGCGCCGTCCGGCCGGAGGCGCAAGGTCAGGAGAGCGCCTCGCTCCTCAGATGGCGTGGCACCCGGCGGGTGATGTTCACCGCATGGTCGCCGAGGCGCTCGTAGAAGCGGCCGACGAGGGCGAGCTCGATGGCGACCGGGACGGTCACCGAGCCCCCGGCGATCTCGGCGATGAGCTGGACGTGCAGGTCGTCGAGGACGTCGTCGAGCGAGTCGATCCGCGCCTCGGCGCTCGCCCGGTCGGCGTAGGCGTCGGCGGCCATCTTCCACATCCGGCAGGCCACCTCGCCCATCGCCTCGATGAAGCCGCGCACCCGGGCGGGCATCTCGGCCGGGAGGCTGCGCGTCGCCCGCTGGGCCACGTGCTCGGCGAGGTCGCCGCTGCGCTCGAGCTCGGGCAGCATCGACAAGAGGGCGAGCAGCCACCTCGTGCGGTTGGCCGAGAGGCCGCCGTCCATGACGAGCTGGTGCACCTGCGACTGCAGGTCGCGGTAGAGGGCGTCGAGCTCGACGTCCTTCGCCACGAGGGCGCGGGCCGCCTCCCGGTCTCCGGCGAGGAGGGCGTGGGTGGCCCCGGCGACCGCCTCCTCCACGAGGGCGAAGAGCTGGATCACCTGCCGGTCGATGCCCCGCAGGCGCGAAGCCGCCTCCGGCTCACCCTCGCCGGCGTCTTCCGGCTTTGGAGCAGGGGAGAACAGGCGCCGGACCACGCAGCAACGGTACCCGCCGGCCCTTCCGCATCCGGCGCAAGCGAAACGGGTACGACGTCGCGGCCGACACCGGACGAGGTCGCCGGATCCGACGGAAAGCGGAGGTAGCGTCGTTGAACGTGGCACAAACGGGTCCAACGACACCAGAGCGGGGCCTCGCACCGGAGCCCGACGAGCGGGCCGTCCTCAAGCTCGGCATGGAGCTCGCCCAGCTCGGGACCGGGGTGAAGGCCAAGGCCTACGAGATGTCGCATCTCACCGAGCTGCTCATGACCTGGGCGATGCGTAGGCCGGCCTTCCAGGCCCAGCTGTTCCGCCTCGTCGACGTCTTCCCGGCGATGAGCGACGAGGCCGACACCGGGCGGCACCTCGAGGAGTACTTCGAGCGCGGCGTCGCGCCGATGCCCGTCGCCACCGGGGCCTCGCTCGCCAACCACGTGCCGCTCGGCAAGCGGGCGGCGACGTGGCTCACCCGGCGCGAGGTGAGCAAGATGGCCTCGCAGTTCATCGTCGGCTCCGACCCGGGCGAGGTCGGCGCCGCCCTCCATCAGATGTGGGACTCGGGGACCGCCGCCACGATCGACCTCCTCGGCGAGCACACCTACTCCCACCGGGAAGCGGACGTGTACGCGGCGAGGTTGCGGGACCTCGTGGCGGCTCTGCTCGAGGAGGCGCCGGCGTGGTCCTCCCGGCCGATCCTCGAACGGGACGACCTCGGCGAGCTCCCCCGGGTGGCGGTCTCGATCAAGCCGAGCGCCCTCGCGCCCGACTTCCACCCGCTCACGGCCACCGCCGGTATCGAGAGCGCCCGCCGCCGCCTGCTGCCGATCCTCGAGCTGGCGGCCGACAAGGGCGCCCAGGTCTGGTTCGACATGGAGCGCTACGAGGCGAAGTCGCTCACCATGGCGCTGTTCAAGGAGCTGCTGTCCGAGCCGAGCCTCGCCGGCCTGCACGCCGGCATCGTCGTCCAGGCCTATCTGCGGGAGTCGGCCGACGACCTCTCCGAGCTCGCCCTGCTCTCTGCCGAGCGGGTCGGCAAGGGCCGGCTGCCGATCTCGGTCCGCCTCGTGAAGGGGGCCTACTGGGACACCGAGACGATCGTCTCGCAGGCGGCCGGCTGGCCGGTGCCGGTCTTCTCGCACAAGGCGGAGACCGACCTCAACTACGAGCGCTGCATCCGCATCCTGCACGGCCACCACGGGCACGTCCGGGCGGCCTTCGGCTCGCACAACCTCCGCTCCCTCGCCTATGCCATGGCGACGGCGGAGGCGTCCGGCATCCCGCCGAACGGCTACGAGATCCAGCTGCTCTACGGGATGGCGGAGCCCGTCCACGAGGCCGTCCGCCAGCTGGGTCGGCGGCTGCGGGTCTACGCCCCGATGGGCGAGCTCGTCCCCGGCATGGCCTACCTCGTCCGCCGGCTGCTCGAGAACACCTCCAACGAGAGCTTCGTCCGGCACCGCTTCGCCGAGGGCAAGAACCTGGAGGAGCTCCTCGTCCGGCCGAGCGTGAAGCTGCCCTCCTCAGGCGGCCACTTCGGCCTGAGGGTCACCCGCGCCAAGACCGAGAAGGCGCTCGCCCGGGTCGACGGGCCCCACGCCAAGAGCGTCGAGTCGGCCCTCTCGACCCATCCCGAGCTTGCCTCCCGGCCGACGACCGATCCGAGCCGCCCCTCGCCCTACCAGCCCGAGCCGCTCGCCGAGTGGTTCGTGCCCGAGGTGCGCGCCGCCATGACCCAGGCCGTCGAGACCCTCGCCAAGGGCCTCGACCTCTACGTCCCGGCCAGCATCGCCGGCAGGGACGTCCAGACCGAGCGCCGCCTCTTCTCGGTCGATCCGGCCGACCCCGCCTCGATCGTCGCCACCTCGGCCTGCGCCGGGACGGCCGAGCTGGCGGTCGCCATCGAGGCCGCCGAGCGCGCCTTTCATGACTGGTCACGCCGGCCGGCGACCGAGCGGGCCGAGGTCCTCTTCAAGGCGGCCACCTGGCTGCGCTCGCGCCGCTTCGACGCGGCGGCGCTGCAGGTCCTCGAGGCGGGCAAGGGGTGGTCGGAGGCCGACGGCGACGTCTGCGAGGCGATCGACTACCTCGAGTACTACGGGCGCATGGCGGTCGAGATGGACCGGGGAGGAAGGGTGCAGTCGCCGCCCGGCGAGCACAACCGCCTCACCTACCGGGGGCGGGGCATCACGGCGGTGATCTCGCCGTGGAACTTCCCCCTCGCCATCCCGACCGGCATGACGACCGCCGCCCTCGTCTCGGGCAACGCCGTCATCCTGAAGCCGGCCGAGCAGACCCCGGCCACCGCCCAGGTCCTCGTCCGGGCCCTCCTCGAAGGTGGGCTGCCCGAAGGCGTCCTCTCGTTCCTCCCGGGCGTCGGCGAGGAGGTGGGCGAGGCGCTCGCCACCCACCCGAAGGTGTCGACCGTCGTCTTCACCGGGTCCAAGGCCGTCGGGCTCCACCTGAACGAGGTGGGGGCGAGGACCCTCCCCCGCCAGCGCCACGTCCGCCGGGTCTTCGCCGAGATGGGCGGGAAGAACGCCATCATCGTCGACTCCGACGCCGACCTCGACGTCGCCGTGCCGGCGGCAATCCTGTCGTCCTTCGGCTTCGCCGGGC
>JAKACF010000191.1 GCA_021821585.1 Actinomycetes bacterium | reverse complement strand
CGCACCGGCCGGACGGCGACCGAGGGCCGGGCGCGCTCGGCCGCCAGCTTGGTCACCGACACGGCCTCGTGCCGGCCGCCGTGCGAGGGGCCGAGGACGAACGAGACCGCCGCGCCCGCCTCGATCCGCCGGCTGCCGTCGGAGATGGCCGTGCAGTGGAAGGGGTGCTGGCGGCCGTCGTGCTCGAGCAGGCCGAGACCGCGCCGCTCGTCGTAGGAGCCGACGACGCCGAGGAGGACGCGGGCCACCTTCAGTGCACGATCTTCGACAGGTCGAGCTCGAGGATGTCGCTCGCCCCTCGTTCCTTCAGGGCGGGGATGAGGACGTTGATCTCCCTCTTCAACACGACCGTCTCGACGGCGAAGGCCTCCTCGCCGAAGAGCTTGGAGACCGTCGGCGCCTTCATCGAGGGCAGGACCCCGATCACCTGGTCGAGGTCGGCGGAGGAGACGTTCAGCTTGACGAGGACCTTCCCCCTCGCCTCGAGCGCACCCTCGAGCAGCACCATGAGCTGGCGCATGGCCCGCGCCTTGTCGGGGTCGTCGGCGGACTGCCGGCTGGCGACGAGCTCGGTGTGGGAGACAAAGAGCGTCTCGACGATGCGCAGCCCGGCGGCTCTGAGCGCCCTGCCGGTCTCGGTCAGCTCGACGACGGCATCGGCGATGTCGGGCACCTTGGCCTCGGTGGCCCCGTGCGAGTAGCGGACGTCGGCCTCGATGCCCCTGCCGGCGAGGAAGCGTCTCGTCAGGTTCGGGTACTCGGTCGCCACCCGGCAGGAGGCCGGGAGGTCCTCCACCTTCTCCACCGGGGAGTGATCGGCCACCGCCAGCACGATCCGGATCGGCTGGTCGCTCGCCTTCGAGTAGCCGAGCTCGCCGAGCGAGACGACGTCGGCGCCGGTCTCCTCGACCCAGTCCCGCCCGGTGATGCCGAGGTCGAACAGGCCCTCCTCGAGGTAGGTCGGGATCTCCTGGGGCCGCAGGATGCGCACCTCGCTCACCCGGGGATCGTCGATGCGGGCCGAGTAGTCGACCTCCGAGGAGCGATGGACGGTGAGGTCGGCGGCCGCGAACAGCTCGAGCGTGGCGCGCTCGAGCGAGCCCTTCGGGAGAACGAGCCTCAGCATCCGCCTAGGTTGCCCTCTCCCCGGCGGGGCGCGCCAGACGGCGCCAGGGCTCAGCGCGCCGCCTGGCGGCGGAGGGCGGCGAGGACGTTGGCGGTCTCGACGGCGGTGACGACGGCCTCCTCGCCCTTGTTGCCGAGGCTGCCGCCGGAGCGGTCGAGCGCCTGGGCGAGGTTCTCGGTCGTGAGCACGCCGAAGGCGACGGGCACGCCGGTGTCGACCTGGACCTGCTGCAGGCCGCGGGCGCACTCGCCGGCGACGAAGTCGTAGTGGGAGGTCTCGCCCCTCACCACGGCCCCGAGGCAGACCACGGCGTCGAACCGGCCGCTGCCGGCCAGCAACCGGGCCGCCACGGGCAGCTCGAAGGCGCCCGGCACCCAGGCCACGAGGCGGCGGTCCCCCGTCACCTCGAGGCGGTAGAGGGCCTCGTAGGCGCCGTCGAGGAGCCGGAGCGTGATCTCCTCGTTGAAGCGCGAGCAGACGACGGCGACGCGCACCGAGGACCCGTCGTGGGACCCGACGAGCTCGCCGGGGCGTCTCGGGCGATGGGGCTCCTCGGCGAGGCGGTGGGTGGCCTCGACCATCAGGCCCCGGCCCCGCCGCTCGGACCGGTGACCGCCTCCTCCTCCTCGAGGCCGTCGAGCAGGTGGCCCATCCTCTCCCTCTTGGTGCGCAGATAGGCGAGGTTCTCGGGGTTCTCGACGGTCTGCAGCGGCACCCGCTCGACGATCTCGAGGCCGAAGCCGGCGAGGCCACCGCGCTTGGCGGGGTTGTTGGTGAGCAGCCGCATCGTCGTGATCCCGAGATCGACGAGGATCTGCGCGCCGATGCCGTACTCCCTGCTGTCGACGGGCAGCCCGAGCTCGATGTTGGCGTCGACGGTGTCGCGGCCCTTCTCCTGCAGGCTGTAGGCCGCCAGCTTGTGGGCGAGGCCGATCCCCCGGCCCTCGTGTCCCCGCAGGTAGACGATGACCCCGGCGCCCTCGGCGGCGATCTGCTCCATGGCGGCCTCGAGCTGGAGGCCGCAGTCGCAGCGCAGCGAGCCGAAGACGTCGCCGGTGAGGCACTCGGAGTGCACGCGGACGAGGACGCCCTGCGCCCCGGCGACGTCTCCCCTCACGAGGGCGAAGTGGTGCTCGCCGTCGAGGAGGGACTGGTAGGCGTGCCCGGTGAAGTCGCCGAACTTCGTCGGGATGCGGGCCGAGGAGATCCGCTCCACGAGCTTCTCGTTGCGGCGCCGGTACCGGACGAGATCGGCGATCGTGATGATGGCGAGGCCGTGGTCGGCGGCGAACCGCTCGAGCTCGGGCAGCCGTGCCATGGCCCGCTTGTCCTCGGTGACGATCTCGCACAGCACACCGGCGGGGTAGCAGCCGGCCATGCGGGCGAGGTCGACGGTGGCCTCGGTGTGGCCGGCACGCTTCAGCACGCCGCCGGTGCGGTAGCGGAGCGGGAAGATGTGGCCGGGGCGGGCGAGGTCGGCTGGCTTGGTCCCCGCGTCGATGAGGGCCCGGATCGTCGCGGACCGGTCGCCGGCCGAGATGCCCGTCGTGGTGGCGGGCCGGTAGTCGACCGTCACGGTGAAGGCCGTCCGCTGCGACTCGGTGTTCTCGACGACCATGAGGGGAAGCTCGAGCTCGTCGATGCGCTCGGGCATGAGCGGCACGCAGATCACGCCCGAGGTGTGGGCGAGGAAGAAGGCGATCGCCTCGGGCGTCGCGAATTGCGCCGCCATGACGAGGTCGCCCTCGTTCTCCCGGTCCTCGTCGTCGACCACGACGACCATCTCGCCTCGACCGATGGCCTCGATCGCCTCTTCGACTGTCGACAACGCCACGTGACCAGCGCCTCCTTTCAGGCGAGCCTACTGCGGTCCGCCGGGCCGGACACCGAGGGCGGAGCCCGGCGGGCCCGCGGGGGTCGTGGCGTCCCGCGGGACGAGGTCGATCCTCAGGTCGTCGCCGAGGCGGCGCACACCGAGCAGCCGTCCCCTGAAGGCGGCCTCCATCGTCGGCGCTCCGGGACCGGCGAACAGCGGGACCCCGTCGTCGCCCCCGAGCAGCGCCGGGGCGAGGTAGACGACGTAGCGGTCGACCAGACCGAGACGGTGGAAGTCGGCCGCCACCTTCGAGCCGCCCTCGACGAGCAGCTGGAGGACGCCTCGGCGCCCGAGGAGGTCGAGCACGCCCCTCAGGTCCCCGGAGAGCTCGAGCGCCGGCTGGACCCGGGCCTGCGGGCCGGCCCGGCCGAGGACGACCCGGAGCGGCTGGCGCCCGGCGGCCGTCGGAAGGCGCACGGTGAGCTCCGGGTCGTCGGCCAGCACGGTCCCGGCCCCGACGAGCACCGCGTCGGAGTCCGCCCGGAGCTCGTGGACGTCCCGGCGGGCCTCTTCGCCGGTCACCCACCTGCTCGAGCCGTCGGGGGCGGCGATCCTGCCGTCCAGGGTGGCGGCGAGCTTCAGCACGACGTACGGCCTGCCGGAGCGACGGTGGACGAGGTACGGCTCGAGCAGGGCCTCGGCCGGCTCCCTTCCCACCCCGAGGCTCGTCTCGACTCCCGCCCGCCCGAGCCCGGCGAGGCCGGCCCCGGCGACGAGCGGGTCGGGGTCGAGGAGGGCGGCGACGACGCGCTCCACGCCTGCAGCACGAAGGGCCTCCGCGCACGGTGGCGTCCGGCCCTCGTGAGAGCACGGCTCGAGGGTGACGTAGGCCGTCGCCCCCCGCGCCCGCTCGCCGGCCTCGGCGAGGGCGACCGCCTCCGCGTGGCGACCGCCCGGCGGCTCGGTGGCCCCCCGGCCGACCACCGCCCCGTCCGGCGCGACGATCACGCAGCCGACCCACGGGTTCGGCGCGCTCGTGCGGCGGGCCGCTCTCGACGCCTCGAGCGCCTCGGCCATGAAGCGCTCGTCCCTCGCCTCCGCGCTGCTCGAGGGCGGCGGTGCCTCGCTCAGTGGGGCCGCCCTCCGCCGAGCAGCTCGAGGGCGTGCGGCAGGACCTCGAGCACGGCCCCGAGGCACTCGACGGCTCCCTTCGAGGACCCCGGTACGTTGCAGATGAGGGCCTCGCCCTTGGTCCCGGCGATGGCCCGGGAGAGCCGACCGAGCGGGCTGACGAGCCGCATCGCCTCCGCCAGGCCGGGCGCGTCCCGCTCGAGCACCATCCTCGTGCCCTCCGGCGTCTCGTCGCGTGGCCCGAAGCCCGTGCCTCCGGTCGTCACGATGAGCCCGCAGTAGCCGAACGCCATCACCTCGAGGGCGGCCGCCACCTCCCGGGCACCGTCGGGGACGACCCGGCGCTCCTCGACGCGGTAGCCGTTCGACTCGAGAAGGTCGACCAGGGCAGCCCCGCTCACGTCCTCCCGGGTGCCGCCCGACACCCCGTCGGAGACGGTGAGCACCTTGGCCCGCAGGTCAGCCATGGGCGGGCCCCGCCATCCCGAGGGCGCCGGTGGCCGCCCGCTCGATGAGACGGGCAGCGGCGAGGTGGTCCGGCCGGCCGAACACCGACGAGCCGGCGACGAGACAGCGGGCACCGGCGCGGGCGACCGCCGCCGCCGGACCCTCGTCGATGCCGCCGTCGACCTGGATGGTGACCGCAAGGCCGAGACGGTCGACGCGCTCGCGGGCCTCTTGCACCTTGGCGACGGCGTCCCAGATGAACGACTGGCCCCCGAAGCCGGGGTGGACGGACATGACCACGAGGTAGTCGACGAGCTCGAGGAAGGGCCAGGCCCGCTCCATCGGCGTCTCGGGGTTGACCACGAGGCCGACGCCGAGGCCGAGCCGGCGCATGAGGGCGCACAGCTCCGGGGTGCCCCCCACCTCGAGGTGGACCGAGCAGCCGTCCGCCCCCGCCTCGGCGAAGGCCTCGAGGTACCTGGCGGGGTCCGAGATCATGAGGTGGCAGTCGAGCCACAGCCCCGTGTGCCGCCGCAGCGAGGCGACCACCGGCACGCCGAGTGAGATGTTCGGCACGAAGTGGCCGTCCATGACGTCGACGTGCAGCCAGTCCGTCGCCTGCGCGACCGCCGCCACCTCCTCGGCGAGCCGGCCGAAGTCGGCCGCCAGGATCGAGGGGGCCACCCGCACCTCGCCGGGTCGCAGGAAGGGCAGCTCGACCCGGTCGTGCTCGGCGGTGGCCATCACCCCACCGTAGCCCTGCCGCCGAGCCGCTCACCGGCCCGGAGGCGGGCGCCTCGTGCCCACTCCTCGAAGCGCTGCCGGCGGCGGCCCTCCTGCTGCACCTCGCCGAGGAGCAGGAGGCCCTCCCCCGTCGCCACCTTGAGCGCCCCGCCGTCCTCGACGAAGCTCCCCGGCTCGCCGGCGACCCCTCCCGGTTCGGCCCGGGCCTCGTGGACGAGCAGGCGGGCCCCCGAGAAGGTGGTCCAGGCCCGCCCGACCCGTACCACCCGGGCCAGCAGGGCGGCCGGGCGGGAGAAGTCGAGCCGGAGGTCCTCGGAGGTGAGCTTCGGTGCGTAGGTCACCTCGCCGCCGAGCTCGCTCTGGGGCACCGGGTCGCCGAGCCCGCCCACCCCCTTTGCCAGCCGGTCGACCAGAAGGGAGGCACCGAGCGAGCCGAGCCGCTCGGTGAGCTCCTCGGCGCGCTCGTCCTCGCCGATCGGGATCTCCCTGAGGGCGTACACGCCGCCGGTGTCGAGCCCCGCCTCCACCTCCATCAGGCAGACCCCCGTCTTCTCGTCC
>JAKACF010000190.1:3024-5884 GCA_021821585.1 Actinomycetes bacterium | reverse complement strand
CGTCAGGGGCGAGCACTGCGCCTGGATGGAGTCGTCGGCCGTCGTCTACATCAACTCGGTCCTCGGGGCCCGGACCAACACCGAGGGTCGGGAGTCCACCGGGGCGGCCATGCTCACCCGGCGGATCCCCCTCTACGGTCTCCACCTCGACGAGCACCGGGCGGGCACCCACCTCGTCGAGGTGACCACCGAGGTCGAGAGCGTCCGGGACTGGGGCCTCCTCGGCTACTGGCTGGGCGAGGCGATCGCCGAGGGGATCCCCGTCCTCGACGGCATCACCACCACGCCCGACCTCGTCCGCCTCAAGCACCTCGGTGCCGCAGCGGCGAGCTCGGGGGACGTCGAGCTCTACCACGTCCCCGGGGTCACCGCCGAGGCCCGGACCGTCGAGGAGGCCTTCGCCGGGGGCTCCCCGGTCGCCACCTTCCGCTACGGGCCGGCCGAGCGCCGCCTCGCCTACGACCGGCTCAACGCCACGGGCCGGAGCGAGCACGTGGACCTCGTCATGATCGGCTGCCCCCATGCCACCATCGACCAGATCCGCCAGGTCTGCCGCCTCCTCGACGGTCGCAAGGTGCACGCCGAGTCCAACCTGTGGGTGTTCACCCCCCGGGCCATCCGGCAGGTGGCCGAGCGCAGCGGCTACGCCCAGATCCTGGCAGACGCCGGAGCCCACCTGCTCAGCGACACCTGTCCGGCCATCGGCCAGTTCGTCCCTCCCGGCTGCCGGGTGATCGCCACCGACTCGGCCAAGCAGGCCCACTACCTCCCGGCCATCATGGGCCTCGAGGGGTGGTTCGGCACCACCGCCGAGTGCGTGGACGCGGCCGTCACCGGGCGCTTCGCAGGCGAGGCCCCGTGAGCCCCCCCGAGGTGGTCACCCTGCACGGCCGGGGCATCGTTGGCGGGGTCGCCGAAGGGGAGGCCCTCGTCACCCGGGAGCGCATCTCGGGCTGGGGCGGCATCGACCCGAGGACCGGCACCGTCATCGAGACCCGCCACGAGCTGTCGGGGGTCTCCTTCGCCGGGCGGGTCCTCGTGTTCCCCGGGGCCAAGGGCTCCTCGGGGTGGTCCGGAATGTTCCACATGGCCCGGGTGAACGGGGTGGCCCCGGCCGCCATGTGCTTCACGACCATGGGGACCAAGATCGCCCTCGGGGCCCTCGTCACCCGGGTGCCCGCCGTCACCGACCTCGACGGGGATCCCTTCGAGGTCATCACCACCGGCGACTGGGTCCGGGTCGACGGCGACCGGGGGGTCGTCGAGGTCACCAAGGCCCCGGCGCCCCTCAGCGCCAAGCCAGGCGGGGGAGGTTCTCGAGCTGGCGGCCCCCGGCCCCGGTGAGGAACGACTCGGGGTGGAGCTGGACCCCGAGGACCGGATCGGTCCGGTGACGTAGGCCCATCACGATCTCCCCGACCCGAGCGGTCACCTCGAGGTCCTCCGGGAGCGAGGCCGGGTCGGCGACGGGGGAGCGGTACCGGGCCCCGGCGACGGGGGGGATCCGGACGAGCAAGGCCGACCCGTCGGGTCGAGCTGGCGGACCAGCTCGACCGAGATCCCCGCCTCCTCCGGCCCGCACGGCCCCGGGGACAGGTCCACGGCGGCCGCGGGCCAGGGCGGCCACCTCCTCGACGCTCACGGCGTTGCTCCGCACCACCGCCGTGCCCGCCCCGAGGACCGACTGGGCCCGGGTGAGGTTGGGCCCGGGTGAGGTTGGGCCCGGGTGAGGTTGAAGGTCGACGAGCCGACGTTTTCCACCACCACCGGTCCCGACAGACCCGCCCCGCCGTCTCGGCCCCCCGGCACCCACCGCCTCGTCCCCGACGTCCCGGGACCTGCGCGAACAACGGCCACCACAAGCTTCCGGCCGGCGGCCGGGGGGAGGGGGAGGTCGACGACCCGATCGCCTCGGGGGTCGGGCCCTGCCTGCAGCACCGCCCACAGGGCCTACCCCGCAGCTAGGCGGCCGGCGCCGGGCCCAATGGGCAGCCGGCGTCCCGCGATCCGGCCAACCCGCTGGAGGCCCCGGAGGGCGTTGGTCACGAAACCTCCGAGGCCCGCTCCGGCTCGGCGAGGGCCAGGCGGCCCTCCTTCGCCGAGAGCCCCAGCTCGAAGGCCGCCTCGAGGACCACCGCCCGGGCCACCCCGCCCAGGACCGGCTCGTCGACCGACGGGGTGCGCAGCACCCCGTCGACCACGGCGAGCAGGCTCGCCCGCTCCGCCTCGAGGGCCCATCCCCCCCGGTCAACCAGGAGGAGCTGGTCCGCGTCGGCCATCGTCACCTACCAGAGCGCCGCGAGGAGCCGGCGGTCCGACCACGTGTGCCGCCCGAGGCCACCGGGCCACCTCGACCGGCCCGAGCTCGCGCACGATCTCCATCGCCTGGACCTTCGGGGCGCCGGTGATCGACCCGGCCGGGAAGGCCGCCACCTCGAGGCTCCCGTGGCTCACCCCCGGCGCCAGCTGGCCGACCAGGCCGGGCACGAGGTCCCACACCCCCAGGTGGGCCGCGGGCCCGGCCGGCTCGGCCGCCCGGACCGAGCCGGGCACGCACACCTGGCCGACGTCGTTCCCCATCAGGTCCACGATCATGGCGCTCTCCGCCCCGTCCTTGGCCGAGGCCAGCAGCGTCTCCCGGGCCGCCTCGGCGGCGGGGGTGGGGTCGGGACGGTGGGCGGTGCCCTTGATCGGCGAGGTCAGCACGGCACAGCCCTTCACCCGGAGGAACGGCTCGGACGAGAAGCTGCACGCCGCGCCCCGTCGGGGCGGCGGGTGAACGCCCCGAACCTGTACTCCAGCCGCTCGAGCCCGGCCAGCAACAGCTCGACCGGGTGGCCCTCGAACCGGGCTTCCGCAG
>JAKACF010000190.1:0-3014 GCA_021821585.1 Actinomycetes bacterium | reverse complement strand
TGTTGCAGCGTCGAGCCACACTAGCCGGGCTTCCGCAGACGGTAGGCAGTCGAAGGCCGAGAAGTAGCCTTTGAACAGGGCTTTCAAGCGCGACGGCGAAGAGCGGCGTGTTACTACAGAGCCGAGAACGCCCTGGTCAGGACGCTGGCGTCGGGCTCTGGTCGGGCACCGGGGTGAAGTCGAAGAAGCGCGGCGGCTCGGCCAGCTTGAGGCGCTTGAGGATGTGTCGCTGGCCGGGGGTGAGCTCGCTTCTCTGGGAGACGGTGCCCTGTGAGGTTGCCATCGTGACGAGGTGCATCCGGTCGAGCTCGTTGCGGATGTTGCGCCAGGTGTCGCCGACCTCGATCTCGGCGACGCGCAGAACGAGCAGCGCCAGCCAGCACAGCTGGACATGGGCGCGGATGCGATCCTCGCGCCGGTGGTAGACGGGGCGGATGTTGACCGTCGTCCTCTTCAGGTCGCGCCATCCCCGCTCGGCTTCGTAGAGCGACTTGTAGCCGAGGGCTATGTCCTCGGCCGACAGGCTCTCGTCGTCGGTGCGGAGCAGGAACTTGCCGTCGAGATGCGCCTCGCGTGCAACAGCGGCCTTGTCGATGCGCAGCTTGCCGGTGGCGGTGCGGCGCAGGAAGCGCTTGAAGACCGCCTTGGTCCCGAGCTGGCCGTACAGCTCTGCGCGCCTGGCGGCGCTCATCTCGTCCGAGGAGGCAATGCGTGAGGCGAGATGGGCCACGATGTTGGCACGCACAGCCGCGTCGTGGCCGGCGCGTTCGGGGTTGTGGCAGATGACGAAGCGGTCGCGCATCACGCCGTCGTCGACGCGCACCTCCTTCACCTTCAAGTTGCCCGCCACGGGGCGGTAGCGGCCCTGGCGGGAGAGGGCGGCCTTGGCCTCGGCCTGATCCGAGCGGAGCTTCTCGCCGACGATGTAGTGTCCGCCTGCCCGCTGGAGGTAGCGGCGGTTCTCCGCCGAGTTGAAGCCGCGGTCCAAGCACCAGATCACCCGGTGCAGGCCCCAAGCGCCGAGATCGTCCTTGACCTTCTTGATGATGCCCTGATCAGACGTCGTGCCGGGGAAGGTCCAGAGCCGAACCGGGATGCCCTCTCTCGTCACGGCGAGGCCGAGCACGACTTGCGGCAGATCCCGGCGGTGATCTTTCGAGTGGGAGGAGAACCGGCGGATCCCGGCCTCCTCGAGCGGCTCCTCCTCCTCCTCCTCGTTGTCGCTGTCGTCATCCCCATCGTCTGCGAGCTCATCTGGGAGACGCTCGGTCTCGAAGTAGGTCGACGAGGTGTCGAAGAACAGCAGATCGACCTCGAGGTTCAACAGGTTCGCCACCGAGAAGAAGACGCTCTCCTGCAGCTGGGGCAGTGCCTCGAGGAGGAAGTCCATCGCCCGGTAGCACGCGTCGTCGCTGACCTCGGCGAGGTTGTCGATGAAGGCTCGCTTGGTCACCCAGGTACACCCGGCGAGCTTCGAGAGCGGCTTCACCGAGAGACGGTTGGCGACCATCGAGAAGATCACCCGCTCGACCGCCTCGGCCTCGAGCCGCCTGCCGGATGCGACCTGGAAGATCGCTCTTCCGATCCCGAGGCGCTCCCAGAGCCGATCCGCGACCCACGAGGGGCCCATCGGTCGAGAGTCGAGGACCTGCATCTCCCCGCCCGAGGAGGCCGACGCCTCGAGTGCCTCGGCGGGATCGAGGAAGCGGCTGATCGAGCGCACCAGGCGCGCCAGCGCCTCCTTGTCGAGCGTGTCGGCCCGACCGAAGTTGTGGATGATCTTCGCCTTCGGGGTGCCCGTCACCGGGTCGCGCTCGTTGTGGGCGAGCGCGAGGTAGGAGACCTCGCTGCCATCGCCATTGCGTCGTCTCGTCTCTCGCAGGTACATCCTGCCTACAACGATAGACCATCACCGCAGATCAAATGAGCATCCTGCCGCCTCTCGTGTGTCTACGCGTTCTCGGCCCCTGCGAGCCGTCCTCCCTGGTCAGCGAACTATGGGTCAGCCGATGTGCCTACGTGCTGCGGAAGCCCGGTCAGGTCTGGCCTCGTTCCCGGAGGAAGCTCCGGCCGGCAGCTGCGAAGCCGGCCGGACCGACCACTGCGTCCTGGCGCACCAGGTGCACGTCACGAAAGCACCGCTCGAGCCGGCACTCGCCGTAGATGGCAGTGGAGCCGCAGGACGACGAAGAGCAGATGAGGCGGCCGTCGCTCCAGCTCGGCTTCGCCGCGATGGCGCTCCACCAGGGCCACGAGCCCTGCCGCACGGTCGAGCCACGATTGCTCCAGCGACAGGCTCCACTCGGCGATGTCGGACCGGCGAAGATCGGCCTGGCGAACGCCGCCGAACGCCGGTTCGATTTGGCAGCGCCAGATGGCCCCCTCGCGTTCCCTCGTCGAGTCGGCCGCCCGTCTCGACGGCATCCACCTGCCCCACCGGGCCTTCAGGGACATCCGCCCACCCGTCGGATCGCCCGATCCGCCCCGGCGCCGCGCTCACCGACGCTCCTGGCGGGCCCGGTCCGCCTTGGCAGCCGTGTGGTAGGACGCCGGGCGGGGCCCCCGGCGGGTGCTCGCCAGGCCGCCCGGTCCCGGTCACACGGCCGGCCCGGTCGTGGGCGGACCGGCCGGGGGCGGACCGGCCGGGGCTCGAACACAGCAGCCGGCACCGAGTGCGCCTCGAGGTAGGCCGCCCCGTACGCAGGTCGGAAGCACAGCCCCTCGCCGACCTTGACGAGGCGGATCCGGTGCTCACGCATCAGGCACTAGACGAGTTCCTTGGGCGCCCCGACGCACGCACAAAGGCGATCGATGCTTCACGGCTCGGGCAGCTCGCTCATGCCTGGCCTTGGCCGGCGGCGCCGAGCCGGCTCCCGACACCTCCCTCTTCCCTGGGGGATCGGTGGGAAAAAAGGCCCCGCTCAGCATCAGCTCCAGTCTTCCGACCGAAGCCCCTGACCTGGACCTTTGTAGTCGGGAAGGCGGGATTCGAACCCGCGACCTCAGCGTCCCGA
>JAKACF010000189.1 GCA_021821585.1 Actinomycetes bacterium | reverse complement strand
GGCGCCGGGGCACCGACCCGGCGCCGGCGGGTACGATCCCGCCATGCTGAAGAAGATCCTCATCCTCGCCGTCCTCGTCGCGCTCGGGGCGATCGCCGCCAAGCGGCTCCGCGGCTAGGGAGCCCCGCCGCCCCGCAGCCGGTCGAGGGTGCGGCGGGAGCCGAGCCACCAACCGGCGGCGGCCGCCGCCGCCGAGAGGGCGGCGGCACCGAGCGAGACGGCGATGGCGGGCTTCTGCGGCACGGCGGAGATCCTGCCCTTCAGCCGGTCGCGCAGGCGCACCGGCTGGGTGAAGCGGGCGATCTCGTAGCCGTGCTCGCGGGCGTAGCGGGCGAGCACCCGGTCCGGGTTGACGGCGACGGGGTGACCGACCTCCTCCAGCATCGGCAGGTCGGTGTAGGAGTCGGTGTAGGCGTAGGAGCGCTCGAGGTCGAGCCGTTCGGCCTGTGCCATGGCTCGCATCGCCTCCGCCTTGAACTCGCCGTAGGCGTAGAACTCCATCGAGCCGGTGTAGCGGCCCTCCTCGTCGAGGTGGGCCCGGCTGGCGATGACCCGGTCGGCACCGAGGTAGCGGCCGAGCGGGGCGACGAGCTCCTCTGGCGAGGCCGAGACGATGACGACCATCCGGCCGGCGTCCTTGTGGGCCTCGATCAGGTCGGCCGCCTCGGCGTAGATGATGGGCTCGACGATCTGCTCGAGCGCCTCGGCCACGATCTCGCGGACCCTCGCCTGGGACCAGCCCCGGGTGAGCTTCAGGATCGACTCCCGGATCCGCTCCAGGCGCTGCTCGCTCGCACCGAGCTGCAGGTAGACGAGCTGGCCGTAGAGGGCCCGCAGCACCGTCCGCCTGTTGATGAGGCCGCCCCGGTAGAAGGGCCGGCCGAAGGCGACCATGGAGGCCCGGGCGATCACCGTCTTGTCGAGGTCGAAGAAGGCGGCCGCCCTGAGCGTCGTCTCCTCGGGGGCGTCCCGCTCGGGGACCGGCTCCTCGCTCACGGCTTGGCGGCGAGGAGCTCTCGGATCTCGTCGTCCTCGATCGTGGCGCTGGCGAGGATGAGCACCTCGTCGCCCTGGTCGAGGATGGTGTCGGCCCGTGGCACGACGACGTGGCCGTCGCGGACGACCGCCACGATCGTGGCGCCCCTCGGCAGGCCGACGTCGGCGACGGCGGCGGACTCGGCCGGCGATCCCGCCGCCAGGGTCACCTCGACGAGGCGCGTGTTGCCGCCCTCGAACTGCAGCAGCCGGACGAGGACGCCGACGGAGACGGCCTCCTCGACGAGGCCGGCGAGGATCTGCGGCGTCGAGACGGCGACGTCCACCCCCCACGCCTCGTTGAACAACCAGTGGTTCTTCGGGTGGTTCACGCGGGCGATCACCCGGGGCACGGCGAACTCCTGCTTGGCGAGCAGCGAGATGACGAGGTTGTCCTCGTCGTCCCCGGTGACGGCGACCATGACGTCGACCGTGTCCATCTGGAGGGCCTGCAGCGAGGCGACCTCGCAGGCGTCCGCCGCCGCGAAGGACAGCATGCCGGCCCCGTCCTCACCCCCCGCCCGGGGTCGGGCGCCGACGACGGCGGCGGAGCGGACCCCGGCGGCCTGCTCGTCGAGCGCGGCGATGAGGTCCGGGTCCTTGTCGATCAGGACCACCTCGTGGCCTCCGGCCGCCAGGTCGTCGGCGAGGAAGCGCCCGACCTTGCCGGCGCCGGCGACGGCCACCCTCATCGGGGCCCGCCCTCCGGCCGCGTCGCCGCCGTGCCCGGGAACACCTGGCGCAGCGAGGGCAGGCAGTCGTCGGTGACGAGGAGGTGCAAGAGGTCGTCCTCCTGGCCGACGAGGTCCCGCACCGCCAGCGTCGGCGAGCCGCCGCGGGTGACGGCCGCGATGCGGATCCCCGCCGGGACGACCTCGGCCAGGCGGCGCCCGGCCCAGGCGGGCGGCAGCACCCGCTCGACGAGGTGCAGGCTCCCGGTCGAGTCCGTCCACTCGAAGGACCCCTCGTCGGGGACGATGCGGCGCAGGACCTGGTCGGTCGTCCACGAGACGCTCGGGACCGTCGGGATGCCGAGCCGCTGGAAGATCTCGGCGCGCCGCGGGTCGTAGATCCTCGCCACCACGTTCGGGATCTCGTAGGTCTCCCGGGCGATCCTCGCCGTCAGGATGTTGGAGTTGTCCCCGCTCGTGACGGCCGCCAGCGCCGAGGCCTCACCGGCGCCGGCCTCCTCGAGGTCGTCCCGGTCGAAGCCGAACCCGGTCACCGTGCGGCCCTTCCAGTCCTCGGGCAGGCGCCGGAAGGCGCGCGGCTGCTTGTCCATGATGGTCACGCTGTGCCCCGCGTGCTCGAGGTCGACCGCGAGGCTCGAGCCCACGCGCCCGCAGCCGACGATGATCACGTGCATCGCCACATCCTTCCCTGTGCGCCCCTGCCGGACAACTCGGGACGCGCCGGTTCGACCGCTGCTGCGAGCGAGGACAAGATAACCGGGTGGCACGCACCGGTGAGGCCGACCCCGAGCGCGGGGGGACGGAGGCGGCCGGCGGCCCGACGGCCCCGCCGGGAGTCGCCACCCCGCCACGGCCGCCGGCTCCGCCGGTGGGCTCCCTCGCGCTGCCCGAGCCGCTCAGCTACCGCCTGAAGCGCCGGCTGCTCGGCCCGCCGCTCACGACCGAGCGCCTCTCCGAGGAGAAGCTCTCCAAGGTCATCGCCCTCGGTGTGCTCTCCCCGGACTGCATCTCCTCGACGGCGTACGGCACCGAGGAGATGCTGAACCAGCTGGTGCCCGTGGTCGGCGTCATCGCCTTCTCCCTGCTGCTGCCGGTGACCTTCGCCATCCTGCTCGTCCTGTTCTTCGTGACGCTCTCCTACCGGGAGGTCGTCATGGTGTACACGAAGGCGGGCGGCTCCTACGTGGTGGCGAGGGACAACTTCGGGCCCCGGGTCGCCCAGATCTCGGCCGTCGCCCTCATCATCGACTACGTCCTCACGGTCTGCGTCCAGTCGGCGGCCGGCACCGACGCCCTCGTCTCGGCCGTCGACATACACGGCCACCTCGTGCTGAACCACACCGCCTACATCCTCGCGATCACGATCGCCATCGTCGTCCTGCTCACCTACGGCAACCTCCGCGGGATCCGGGAGGCCGGGAGGACCTTCGCCCTCCCGACGTACCTGTTCATCCTCGGGATCGGCGCCCTCGTCGTCTTCGGCCTCGTCCGGGTCGCCCTCGGCCAGCTGCACCCGCACCCGATCAACCTCCCGGGGGTCGACGTCGGCCACTCGACGAGCGGCCTCATCGAGGGGGCGAGCGTGCTCGTCGTGCTGCGGGCCTTCGCCAACGGGGGCTCGTCGCTCACCGGCCTCGAGGCGATCTCGAACGGGGTGGCCAACTTCCGCAACCCGGCCGGTCGCAACGCCCGCCGGGTCCTCGTCATCATGTCGACCGTCCTCGGGACACTCGTCCTCGGGGTGTCCATCCTCGCGGTCGCCACCCACGCCGTCCCCTTCCACAACGGGAACCCGACGGTGCTCTCCCAGGAGGCGCGCTACGTCTTCGGGGACTCGTCGGCCGGCAAGGTCGCCTTCTACTACGTCCAGCTGGTCTCGATGCTCATCTTGTGGACCGGCGCCAACACGAGCTTCAACGGCTTCCCGAACCTGGCGAGCTTCGTCGCCGAGGACGCCTACCTCCCCCGCCAGCTCACGCGACGCGGTCACCGCCTCGTGTTCTCGAACGGGATCCTCATCCTCGCCGTCGCCTCGATCGTCCTCCTCATCGCCACCGAGGCGAGCGTCAACGCCCTCGTCTCGCTCTACGCCATCGGCGTCTTCGTCGGCTTCACGATGGCGGGCTCGGGCATGGTAAAGCACCACCTGACGAGGAGGGAGTCCGGCTGGCGGCGCAAGCTCGTCGTCAACGGCTTCGCGGCGGTGCTCTCGTTCATCATCGTCGGGATCCTCGCCGTCGTGAAGTTCACCGAGGGAGCCTGGCTCGTCGTCGTGCTGTTCCCGCTCCTGTTCGTCGTGCTCATCCGGCTCCACCGCCAGTACACAGAGGAGAAGACCGAGCTGGAGGAGAACGCGCCCCGGGCGGCGGAGGCCCCTGTCATGCGCCGCCACGTCGTCCTCGTCTTCGTCGAGCGCATGGACCTCGCCACCGCCCGGGCCCTGCAGTACGCCCGCACCCTCCAGCCCGACGAGCTGAGGGCCGTCCACTTCGTCCTCGACACCGCGGTCGCCCAGGAGCTCGAGCAGCAGTGGTCGAGCCTCGGCCTCTCCCGCTTCCCGCTCGACCTCATCGAGTGCCCCGACCGGCGGCTGACGAGGGCCTCTATGGAGCTCGTGGCGGAGGTCGTCGAGGACGGGCGGACAGAGGTGAGCGTCCTGCTGCCCCGCAGGGTCTTCGAGGGGGTCTGGCGCAGGGTCCTGCACGACCGGACGGCGGACTCGATCGCCGGCTTCGTCAGCCAGCTGCCCAACGCCACGGCGACCATCGTCCCCTTCCCTCTCGGCAAGCGGCGCCGGGAGCTCGTCCCCTGGCGGAGCGACCAGCCGTCCCGGGCCGAGCTCGAGGCCGTCCTCGCCGAGGAGCCGCGCTCCGAGCGCCTGCCGGCCGCCCTCGTCCACCCCTGGCACGTGCCGGGCGCCGAGGGCGAGGGTGCCCGGCGGGCGGCCGAGAAGCGCCATGCCGCCGAGCGGGCGCCCGAGACCCGCATGCCCCCCCTGCCCGGGGCGATCCCCATCGCCCAGCTGCGCTGGCGCCAGCGGGCCAAGGTGGGGGGCCGGATCCGGGCCGTGCGGGTCCAGCCCCGGGCCGGCGTACCGAGCGTCGAGTGCACCCTGGCGGACGCCACCGGCCAGATCCTGCTCGTCTTCCAGGGTCGCCGGCGCTACCCCGGGGTCGAGCCGGGGGCGGTGATCACCGCCGAGGGCATGGTCGGCGACCGCAACCACCGGACGGCCATGATCAACCCGGTCGTCGTCATCGTGCGGCCGGCCGAGACCGGGGCGGCTCCGCCGACCACCGCCGGCGAGCCGAGCGAGCAGGAGTGAGCCCCGATTCGGCCCCCTCTGCTCCCACCATCCGGGGGAGGCGGCGGGACCCGGACTAGTGAAATCTTGAACTGGCACCCCCACCTCGTTTATCCTCGCCCCCGACCTGAGCAAAGGAGCTGATCGGTGCACCCCCACCTCCTCGCGAGCTCTGGCGGCTATCAGGCCTTCACACTCGGCGGAGCCGAGCGCGCCTGGCTGGGCTTCGCCCTCGCCGCCGGAGCCGTAGCCATCCTCGTCGCGCTCTACCTGATGCGCGGCGTCCTCGCCGCGGACCAGGGCACGCCCTCGATGCGGGAGATCGCGGCGGCGATCCAGGAAGGAGCGGTGGCGTTCCTGCGGCGGCAGTTCCGGACGATCGCGATCATCGTCATCCCGCTGTTCGTCCTCGTCTTCTTCACCGCCACCAAGGTCGTCGGCCCCGGCGGGGTCGCCCTCACCTTCGTCTCGGCCGGCTTCGCCCGGGCCATCGCCTTCCTCGTCGGGGCGACCTTCTCGTCGCTCACCGGCTTCATCGGCATGAGCATGGCGGTGCGAGGCAACGTCCGCACCGCCGCTGCCGCCCGCGGCGGCCAGCTCCCCGGCGCCCTCAAGGTCGCCTTCCGGACCGGCGGCATCACCGGGATGTTCTGTGTCGGCCTCGGCATCATCGGCGCGACGGGGATCGTCTTCATCTTCCAGAACACCGCCACCGCCGTCCTCGTCGGCTTCGGCTTCGGCGCCTCCCTCCTCGCCCTGTTCATGCGTGTCGGCGGCGGCATCTTCACCAAGGCGGCCGACGTCGGCGCCGACCTCGTCGGCAAGGTGGAGGCCGGCATCCCCGAGGACGACCCCCGCAACGCGGCCACCATCGCCGACAACGTCGGCGACAACGTCGGC
>JAKACF010000188.1 GCA_021821585.1 Actinomycetes bacterium | reverse complement strand
CCCGACGGGCAGGACTTACCTCTAAGTCGCACCATGCTCAGCGACCACGAGTCGCCTTACGTGGGTCGTTTTGCCTGCGACTGGCATCGACTCGCAACCACAGACCCGCACGCACTCATCCGCGCCGAGTGTACTGAGCCGGCCCGTGCAGCGCTACGCCCCCGGGCGGCTACCCGCCGAGGTCGAAGCTCTCGAGGTACCGGCGCTGGACCTCGGACGGCTCGTCGATGAGCACCCCCATGGCCCCGAGCGCCAGCCGGGCGATCTCGGCGTCGATCGCCTCGGGCAGGGCGTGGAGGGCGGGCGGGAGGTCCGAGGCGTGGCGGACCAGCCACTCGCAGGCGAGCGCCTGGACGGAGAAGGAGAGGTCCATCACCTGGGGCGGGTGGCCGTCGGCGAGCGCCAGGTTGACGAGCCGGCCCTCGGCGAGCAGCAGGAGGCGCCGGTCCGGCGGCCCGAGGACGTACTCGTCGACCATCGGCCGGATCCTGCGGTGTGCGCGGGCGAGCCGGCGCAGGCCGGCCAGGTCGATCTCGACGTCGAACTGGCCGGCGTTCGCCAGGATGGCGCCGTCCCGCATCTTTTCGAAGTCGCCGGCCGTGAGCACGTCGCGGTTCCCCGTGGCGGTCACGAAGATGTCGCCGAGGGGGGCGGCCCGCGCCATCGGGACGACCGGGAAGCCGTCCATGACGGCCTCGAGGGCCTTCAGGGGGTCGATCTCGGTGACGAGGACGACCGAGCCGAGCCCGCGGGCGCGGTTGGCGACGGCTCTGCCGCAGTTGCCGTAGCCGGCGACGACGACCGTCGCCCCGGCGAGCAGCCGGTTCGTCGCCCTCACGATGCCGTCCAGGGTGGACTGGCCGGTGCCGTGACGGTTGTCCGCCAGGATCCTCGTGGCGGCGCCGCTCAGCGCCAGTACGGGGTAGGCGAGCCCCCGCCCACCGGCGAGCGCCCGCAGGCGGAGCGCTCCGGTGCTCGTGTCCTCCGTCCCCGCCAGCACGCCCTCGGCGTCCTTCTCCCGGGCGCCGTGCAGCCGCTCGACGAGGTCGCAGCCGTCGTCGACGGTGATGAGCGGCCGGCGATCCAAGACGGCGTCGACGTGGGCGAGGTAGCGGTCGGGCGCCTCGCCCCGCCGGGCGAAGGTGGCGACCCCCTCCTCGACCACGAGGAAGGCGGCGACCTCGTCGTTGGTCGAGAGCGGGTTCGAGGCGCAGACCGAGAGCTCGGCACCGCCGGCGGCCAGGGTGCCGAGCAGCACGGCCGTCTCGGCCGTGACGTGCAGGCTGGCGCCGATCCTCATGCGGGCGAAGGGGCGCTCGGTTGCGAAGCGCTCCCGGATGGTGGCGAGCACTGGCATCTGCCGGCTCGCCCACTCGACGCGGGCCCGGCCGAGCGGGGCGAGCTCGAGGTCGGCGACGTCGTGGGGGGGAAGCGCCGCCACGTGCCCCTAGCGCCCGGACCGGAGGCGCGTCTTGATCTCGCCGAGCACGGGGACGGGACCGGGGTCGATCCCCTCCCGGGCGGCGAGGTGGAGCGAGGCGACGTCGCCGATCGCGACGAGGTCGAAGAAGCCGGCGAGAGGGCCCCGCCCCTCGCCCGTCACCTCGACGACGTCGCCCACCGCCTCGGCGGCGAGCTCCCCGAAGAGGTCGAAGCGCCTCCCCACCTGGGGGTGGTCGCCGGCGAGGTGGAACTGGACGAGGGTGAACACCTGGCGGGTGACGTCGCCGTGCTGGCCGAAGCCGCAGATCTCGTTGTGGCAGGCCTCGGGCTGCTCGGCCGAGAAGGCGGGCGCCTTCGCGTTCTCGTTCACCTGGGTCTTGAAGCGCCGGGCGGCGACGGCACCGAGCCCGGAGGCGCCGTGGACGATCGGGATCGTCCGACCGATCCGACGGGCGAGCTCGGCGGCCGCACCGCCGCCCTCGATGAGACGAGGCAGCCGCTCGCGCAGCTGGTCGAGCGCCTCGCCGAGATCGTCCCGGGCGCCCGGCAGCACGCCTGCGGCCTCGCAGGCGAGCAGCAGCGGGGCGGCCATGGCGGCGATGCCGGCCCGCGGCTGGGGGATGCCCGGGGAGATGGCGAGCACCTCGCCGCCGGCCCGCTCGACGAGCTCAGCGAGGCTGCCACCCGCCGTCAGACCGACGAGCCGGGCGCCCCGCTCGGCGGCGGCGGTGGCCGCCTCGAGGGTCTCCTCGGTCTCGCCGGAGAAGGAGACGGCGACGACGAGGCTGTCCCGGCCGACGAAGGAGGGGCAGTCGTAGGAGCCGGACACGACCACGGGGACCTTTGCCCGGGCCGCCGCCAGCGCCTGCAGGACGGCGCCGGCGACGCCGCTCCCGCCCATGCCGAGCACGACGACGGCCGAGGGGTCGGCCATGGCGGAAAAGCGCGAGTAGTCGTCGGCCATGGCCGCCTCGAGGTGGTCCGGAAGGGCGGCCGTCGCCGCCAGCATGCCCTCGCTGTCGTGCGGGAGGAAGGAGGTGGCCGTCTCCGGGGCGCTCACGAACCCTCGCCCGGGAGGTTGCGACCCTCGCTCGCCGCCTTGGCGACGAGCCGGTCGTGCTCCTCGTCGCTCGCCGTCTCGGCCTCCTCGACGAGGAGGACGGGGATGTCGTCGGCGATCCGGTACTTGCGGCGCAGCCGCGGGTTGTACAGCAGGTCCTCGTCGGGGAAGTAGACGAGCGGACCCTTGTCCTCCGGACAGGCGAGGATGTCGAGCAGCCGCTGGTCAAGGGCCATCGTGCCCCTCCTTCGTGTGCCCGCCGAAGCGGTCGTCCAGTTCCTTCACGAGGCTCACGACCTCCGCCACGTGCCGGCGGCAGGCCTCGTCGTTCTCCGCCTCGAGGTTGAGGCGGAGAAGCGGCTCGGTGTTCGAGGGCCGCAGGTTGAACCACCACGCGCCGAGGTCGATGGTGAGCCCGTCGAGCCGGTCGAGGGTGGCGCCCCTCGCCTCGTAGGCCTCGGCCACGCCCGAGATCACCGCCGCCAGGTCGCCGACCTCGGTGTTGATCTCCCCCGAGTCGGCGTAGCGCTCGAAGGGACGGCGCAGCTCGGACAGGGGCACGCCGGCCTTCGACATCACCGAGAGCACGACGAGGGCGGCGATGATGCCCGAGTCGGCCCGGTAGTTGTCACGGAAGTAGTAGTGGCCGGAGTGCTCGCCGCCGAAGACGGCACCGGTCTCGGCCATGACCGCCTTGATGAACGAGTGCCCGACCCGCGTCCTCAGCCCGACGCCGCCGTGCTCCTCGATGACCTCGGGGACGGCCTTGGAGCAGATGAGGTTGTAGAGCACCGTCTCGCCCGGATGGGCGTCGAGCATGGCGGCCGCCACGATGGCCGTCGTGAGCGACCCGGACAGCGGGACCGTCTTCTCGTCGACGAGGAAGACCCGGTCGGCGTCCCCGTCGAAGGCGAGGCCGACGTCCGCCCCGGTCTCGAGGATGCGCCGCTGCAGGTCGACCAGGTTCTCGGCCTGGATGGGGTCGGCCGGGTGGTTCGGGAAGTTGCCGTCGAGGTCCCCGTAGAGGATCTCGAGCTCGAAGGGGAGCGAGCCGAGCACCTTCGGGGCGACGAGCCCGCCCATGCCGTTCGCCGTGTCGGCGACCACCTTGAGCGGGCGGAGGGAGGCGACGTCGACGAAGGAGTGGACGTGGCGGGCGAAGTCCTCGAGCAGGTCGGCCTCCTCGACGAGGGCGGCGTCGGGCTCGAGGGAGCCGGGCGAGCCCGAGGCGAGGCGCTCCTCGGCGCCCCGGCTGATGTCGGCGAGCCCCGTCTCCTGGCCGATCGGGCGGGCGCCGGGCAGGCAGAGCTTGATGCCGTTGTACCGGGCCGGGTTGTGCGAGGCCGTCAGCATGGCGCCGGGCAGGTCGAGCTTGCCGGAGGCGAAGTAGAGCAGGTCGGTCGAGATCATGCCGGCGTCGACGACGCCGAGGCTCTCCGAGGTGACCCCGGCCGCGAAGGCCCTCGACAGGGCGGTGCCCGACTCGCGCATGTCCCGGCCCATCACGACGCGCCGGGCCCCGGCGCGCTCACGGACGAAGGCGGCGAAGGCGGCGCCGACGGCGGCGGTCATCTCCTCGTCCAGCTGGTCGGGCACGACGCCGCGGACGTCGTAGGCCTTGAACACCTGGTCGAAGCGGGAGGGGGCGGGCATGGCGAGCGCCGAGCCTATCCGGCGCTCAATGGGTGAGGACGTAGGCGATGACCGTCGTGGCGTTGAAGGCCATGTGGGCGACGATGGAGGGACCGAGGCGCCCCGAGCGCCAGGCGAGGACGCCGAGCACCATGCCGAAGCCGGCGAGACCGAGGAACTGGAGCGCCTCGAAGTGGACGAGGCCGAAGAAGAGCCCGGTGACGACGATGGCGAGGGCCGGCCCGGCGCGCCGCCCGATGCCGCGGAAGCGCCACAGCAGCCCCCGGAGGACGAGCCCGCGGAAGAACAGCTCCTCGACGATCGGGCTGCCCACGCAGACGAGCAGGGACAGGACGACGAGTGAGGCCGTCCCGGCGCTGGCGGGGCCGAGCAGCTGCCGGGTGGGGTGCCCGAGTCGCTCGGAGAGATTGTGCACGAAGGGCCGGAGCGGGAGCTCGAGGAGGGGCACGAGGAGGAACTGGGAGGCGACCCCGACGGCGATCCCGAGGGGGATGTCGGGCCAGGGCCGGAGCCGGAGCCCGTAGTCGGCGACCACCGAGCCGGCTCCCCGCCGCACGAGCGCCGTCTCGCTCCCGGGGACCGCCTCGTCGCGAACCCGCAGGCGGGAGGCGACGACGGCCGCCCCGACGAAGCCGATCCACAGGCAGACGAGGCTCAGCACCGTCCCGCCCGTCGTCGTGGTCGACCCGGAGACGTGAGCGGCCGAGTCGTAGGCCGAGAGCGCCAGGATGGAGAGCAGGAAGCCGGCGGCGAGCCCGATGAGCGCCTCGGCGATGCCGAAGGGGTTGCCCTGGGCGGGTTCCGAGCGCCTCATCTCGCCGGCCCGGTGACCGCTACTGGCTCCGGCCCGCCTACCATGTTCGTGTGAATCGCAACCCCCAAGACCTGCGGCCCAGCGGATCTGGGCGGCCGTCGAGCGGGAGCGGACCGGACCAGCCCTGGCGTTGGTTGATCGTGCTCGGCCTCGTCATCCTACTCGTGCTGTTCCTGACGCACGCCTTCGCACGCACCAACGTGCACACGCTCAGCTACAGCCAGTTCGTCCACGACGTGAAGTCCAAGCAGATCGCGAGCGCGACGTACAACAACGAGAACGCCACGATCACGGGCACCCTCGCGAACGGCCAGAGCTACTCGACGACGGCGAGCAACCCGCTTCCGACCAGCCTGCAGGACGAGATGCTGAAGGACGGCGTCAAGCTCAACTTCGCCACCCCGCCGAGCAACTTGCTCACCGATCTCGTCATCTACGTCCTCCCCTTCGTCGCCATCTTCGGCATCTTCGTTTGGTTGAACCGGCGGGCCCAGGGGCAGATGTCCGGGATCATGTCGATCGGGCGCTCGAGGGCGAAGCTGTACACGACCGAGCGGCCGCGCACGACCTTCAACGACGTCGCCGGCTACCAGGGCGTGAAGCAGGAGATCTCCGAGGTCGTCGACTTCCTGAAGAACTCGGGGCGCTTCCGGGACATCGGTGCCCGGGTGCCGAAGGGCGTCCTGCTCGTCGGCCCGCCCGGCACCGGGAAGACCCTTCTCGCGAGGGCGGTCGCCGGCGAGGCCGGCGTGCCCTTCTTGTCGGTGAGCGGCTCGGACTTCATGGAGATGTTCGTCGGCGTCGGCGCCAGCCGGGTCCGCGACCTCTTCCAGACCGCCCGCAAGCAGGCCCCCGCCATCATCTTCGTCGACGAGATCGACTCCATCGGCCGCAAGCGCGGCGCCGGCCTCGGCGGCGGGCACGACGAGCGGGAGCAGACGCTCAACCAGATGCTCTCGGAGATGGACGGCTTCGACCCGGCCGAGGGCATCGTGATCATGGCGG
>JAKACF010000187.1 GCA_021821585.1 Actinomycetes bacterium | reverse complement strand
CGCTCGCAGCGCCCCCTGTTGCCGGCGGCGCAGGCGGGACAGGGTGGGGCGAGCCCGCGCGCCTCGCAGCCGAGGACGGGCTCGACCACGACGCGTTGGCCGTCGAGGGCCCCGCCCTCGACGTCGCCGACGATCTCGTGGCCGGGGACGAAGGGGAAGGAGACGATGTGCTCGAAGTAGCGCGAGCTCCTCCCGTCCAAGGTGGCGAGGTCGCTCCCGCAGATCCCCGCCAGGCGGGGCGCGACGCGGACGAAGCCCTCGCCCGGCAGCTCGGGAGCCTCGAGCTCGGCGAGCTCGAGTGGGCCGACGGCGACACCGTGCCCGGAGCCCGCGAGGTCGGCGGCCACCCTCGAGGCGGCGAAACGAGCGAGCTGGCGCTCGAAGACGAGCGCCCTCACTTGGCGAGGCTCCTCAGCCCGGCCCGGAGCCCCGAGACGGCGAGCGGGCGGGCCGGTGCGCCCCTGGTGCGGGACCACTGCTCGATCGGCCAGCCCCTGCGCCGCGCGATGGCGGCCAGCTTCGCCTCCGGGTTGACGGCGACGGGGAGCCCTGCGGCCTCGAGCATGGGCAGGTCGCTCGTCGAGTCGGCGTAGGCGACGATCTGGCCCTTGTCGAGGCCCTCCCGGCGTGCGAACTCCTCGACGAGAAGGGCGCGGGCCTCCCCCGTCGGCGGGGCGGCGACGAGCTCCCCGGTGAAGCGGCCGTCCTCCTCCCCGAGGCGGGCCGCCACGATCTCGTCGAACAGCGGCCGAAGCGGCTCGACGACGAAGTCGAGCGCACCGGTGATGAGCACCGTCCGGTGCCCGAGGAGGCGGTGGCGGCGCACCCTGGCGAGGCCGTCGGGAAAGGCACGCAGAGCGAGCAGGTCGCTCCACAGCTCGCTCCCGTCGAGACGGAGGCGCTCGACCGGAGCGCCGTCGTAGCGGCGGTAGAAGGAGCGGAGGAAGTCCCCCCGGTCCCGGCGGTCGAGGGCGAGCAGCCGGGGTGCCTCGGCGAGCAGCTGGCCGACGACCCGCGCCCGTTCGGAGCGCTCGCGGTGGCGGGTGGCGAGCCAGGCGTAGCTCTCCACGACGTTCGAGGCGATGAGGGTGTTCTCGAGGTCGAAGACGGCGAGACGGGGCTCGTCGGACAGGATCGCCTGCGTCGCTCGCGACTCCCTGCTCGCAAGCGTGCGACGTCCCGGCTTGGTCCGGACGCGGGCGTGCTCGACCACCGAGGGGAGGTGCACCTCGGTCACGTAGTGCGGCCAGTCGACGACGGCCGGGTCGGCGCAGAAGCGTGCGCGGTCCTCCTCGTCCAGGCTGTCGAAGAGCTCGAGGGTCCGGTCGATGCGGAAGCGGGCCTCGGTCTCGGCGTAGGCACCGTAGAGCTCGACGTAGTCGAGCGCCCGTTCGGCTCCGGCTCGGCGCTCCTCGAGTCGGGAGGCGAACTCCGCACGTTCTCCCCTGACGGGGAGCTGGTTCGCCACGCGTTCGGCGCCCGAGAGGAGCTTGACCGCCCGCCTCAGCTGGCCCTGGACCTGGCCGCGGCCGGGGAATTGCCATTCGGGTACGACGATCGGCTGTCCCCGGTGGTCGTAGAGCGGGTGCTCGGAGAACCACCGCTGGATGAGGTCGACGAGCAGTCCGTAGCGCAGCGGGTTTCTCGCGCCCGAGGCGATCTGGAAGACGCTCGGTCCCTCGGCGTCGGGACCCCGTGCCGCCACGGCGATGATGGTGGCGACGACGAGGTCCACCGGCACGACGTCGACGGTCCCTTCGGGCACCCCCGGGAACTGGCTGAGCAGCCCGCGGGCATAGGAGATGATGACCGGCTCGGCCATGCGAAAGCCGCGGATCCACCCCGGACGCGGCTCGGCGAGGGAGGACTCGACGATCGACGGGCGGACGAAGGAGACCGGCACCTCACCCCGGGTCTCGAGCAGCGCCTGCTCGCCGAGGGACTTCGTGTAGGCGTAGGCGTCGGGCCACCCGAGCCCCTGGGCGCGGCTGCGCCCGAGCTGGACGAGGCGGTCGGTCACCCACTGCTCGCGGAGGTGCTCGGTCCGGTCGGCGAGGAGGGAGGTGCCCGCGGCCCCGAGCTCGCGGCGTGCCCGGGCATGGAACTCCTTCAGGCGCTCGGGCGTCCGGCTCTCGGCCTCGACGTCGGCCCGCGCCCGCCGAGCCTGGCGCACCTCGCTGCGCCAGGGCGGCATGGAGAGCCAGCGGCTGGCGGTGATGAGGTCCTCGACGGCGTCGCCCTTGTGGCCGCTGTTCACGTACGCCGTCGAGACGGCGACGAGATGGGGGAGGGGCCCGCCGGTGCCGTGCGCCTCCCGGATCGCCTCGGCGACCCGGCTCGGGCCGAGCAGGTTGACCTCGACGGCCCCGTCGAGGGGGGCGTCGAAGCTGACCGTGGCCGCCGAGTGGATGACGACGTCGCAGCTCGCGAGCAGCGCCCGCCCGTCGTCGTCGAGGCCGAGGCCGTCGCGGGCGACGTCTCCTGCCAGGGTGAACAGCCGCCTGCCGATCTCCTCCTCGAAGCGGTCGCCGAGCTCGTCCCTCAGACGGTCGAAGCAGTCGTTGCGGACGATCTCCCGGCGCGTGCGCTCGGCGGCGGACAGCCGTTGACCGGGGCGGACGAGGACGACGACCTCGCAGCCGGGAACCGAGCGCAGCAGCCGCTCGACGAGAGCCGTGCCGAGGAAGCCGGTGGCGCCGGTGACGGCGATCCGGGTCCCTGCGAGCGAGGCGGCGATCACGGGCATGTGTCTACCACCAGGGCGCGGCCACCCACGGCTGCGAAGTGACTAGCGGCGCAGCCAGCTCCCGAGCCGGGACTCCTTCTCCGGCTCGAGTTTCAGCGGGACCTTCGGCGCGCTCCGCCGCCGCTGCTGAGGAGGCGTGTACCGCTTCGAGGCGACCGGGGCGCGGCGCACGGCCTCCTCGGTCTCCTTCGCGCCCCTGGCGAGGGCTGCATGGTCGGACCCGGCACCTCGCCTCGCGCCGGCACCGGCGGCCGCCGCCTTCGCCGAGGGGGTCCGGCGCATCGACCGGAAGACGAGCCAGAGGCCGACGCCGAGGTAGATGACGCCGATGAGCCCGGTCGACTGCATGAGGGCGAGCCCGCTCAGGATGAGGGCGAAGCCGACGAGCGACCGCCGCTTGGAGAGCACCCCGGCGCCGATGGCGACGCCCAGCACGAGGTTCACGATGAGCACCTCGGGCGCGGCGCTGTGATCGTTGAGCGTCTGGGCATGCGCCTGGGCGACCGAGAGCTTGGGGGCATGTGTCGAGGGCTTGACGACGACGCTGCGCAGGTAGAAGTACGAGTAGACGCCCATCACGAGCTGGAAGACGCTGAGGAACCCGGCGAGGAACCGCTCCCGGCGGTCGATGTACTGCACCGCCTTCGCGTCCGCGTCGCTCCCGCTCGCGGGCTGCGCCTTCGCCCGCCCCGCAGGGCGCGGCTTCGGCTGGACGGCCGTCCTCAGCGCCTCGAGAAAGTTCGGGGGCTTGAAGGTCCCGGTGGCGGTCGCACCCTTCGGCTCCCCGCCGGCGGCGACCTGGGGGTCCGCGTCGTCTGGCATCGGTCACAGGGTACCGGTCCCCGAGCACGGGATCGGTGGCCGGACCGCCCCTGTGCGTACCGGTTGCGCGCGCAGCGTGGAGGAGGTGAGGTCCGGCGCGGGCACCGGGTACTGCCAGGGAAGACCCGGTGGACGTCCTCGAGGAGCCCCTCACCTCGGCGGCGCTGGCGGAACCCTTCGAGGGAGGAGAGCACCAGTGAAGTTGTCGCAATTCAGACTGTCGGGTAGCCACGTCTCACGGCGGTGGACGATCGTCCTCGGGCTCGTCGCGCTGGCGGCGTTGCTGCAGGTGGCGGCGGGTGTCGGCCTGTCCTACGTGGAGGGCTTCTCGGCCGTCCACCATGTGCTGGAGCGGTTCAGCCCGATCTGGCTGGCCGGCATCGGAGGCGGGATCGTCATCTCGTTCGTCGGCTACTACCTCGTCTACTCGGAGATCTACAAGGTGAAGGGCGGCCCGAAGCTCTCGAGGGGGCAGATGGCCTCGGTGGTCATCGCAGGCTTTGGTGGGTTCCTCGCCCACGGCGGGGCGGCGCTCGACGAGTACGCCCTCGAGGGCGCCGGTGCGAAGGAGCGGGAGGCGAAGGTGCGGGTAGCCGCCCTCGGCGGTCTCGAGCACGGCATCCTCGGTCTCGGTGGCTGCGCGGCCGCCGTCGCCATCCTGCTCCTCGGCCTGTCGGCGCCGCCACTCGACTTCTCGGTGCCCTGGGCGGTCGCTCCCATCCCCGGCTTCCTCATCGCGTTCTGGCTCGCCAAGCGCAACGAGGGACGCTGGCGCGACGCCGAGGGATGGCGGCGCAAGGTGGGGATCTTCATCGACTCGATCCTCCTCATCCGGGCGATCTTCCGCCGGCCGATCGAACACCTCCCTGCGCTCGCCGGGATGTCGCTCTTCTGGGCGGCGGACCTCTTCGCCGCCTGGTGCGGGCTCGCCATGTTCGGCTTCCGCATGAACGGCGCGCAATTCATCGTCGGGATGGGAACGGGGATGATCTTCTCCCGACGCACGGGTCCGCTCGGCGGGGCGGGGTTGCTGACGCTCGTGCTCGCGGTGACGGTCATGTACAGCGGGGCCCCGTTCGCCGTCGCCATCGCCGGGATCTTCGCCTACAGGGTGCTCGCCATGTGGGTGCCGATGCCCTTCTCGCTGGCGTCGCTGCCCACCCTGCGGGCGATCGGGGAGGAGAAGGTCCCGGGAGCAGAGGGAACCGCTGGATCCGACAAGGCGGAGCCTGCCCTCGGCGGACAGGTGGCCAGTTAGTCGCCGGGCCTTCGCCAGCCCGGGGTGGCGCCACTACACTGAGGGGGTCGGGCGTTTGGCTCAGGTGGTTAGAGCGCAGCCTTCACACGGCTGAGGTCACAGGTTCGAGTCCTGTAACGCCCACCCGGTCGATGTGTACTCAATATGGTACACTTTCTGCATGAGTAAGACCGTCCCCGTCCGTGAGCTTCGTGCCGAGCTCAGCCAGGTCATCGACCAGGTTGCCGACCTGCGTGAACACGTCATCGTTACCCGGCACGGCCGTCCGGCGGCCGTCCTCGTCCCAGTGGACGAGTACGAGGCGTTGGAAGAGACGGCGGAGATCTTGTCGGACGCCGAGACGATGGCCGCCATCGACGAGGGGCGGCGCCAAGTAGAGCGTGGCGAGACGGTGACGCTCGACGACCTCCGCCGGGAACTGCAGTCGCGCCGTAGAAGGTGAGTCGGGTCGAGTTCGCCCGGCGCGCTCGCAAGGAGATCGTTGACCTCGACTGGCCGATCTCCGACGCCGTGGTCGAGGCTCTCGGACTTCTCGAGCGTGAGCCCGAGGCCGGTCACCTGCTCCGGGGACGGCTTCGCGGACTGCGATCGCTTCGAGTCGGTACGTACCGAATCATCTACCAAGTTGACGACGACCAGCGCCTGGTGCGCGTGCTCGCTGTCCGTCACCGGTCCGTTGCGTACACGACCGATCCGCGCTGAGGGTCAGTCTTCGAACAAGGACCTGATGCGCTCCTGCAGCTCGGGCAGGTTCGAATACGGGTGCCTACGGCCCACTCCGCCAGGCCCCCCACCCGAAGTGTGAGCCGCCGGGCCCGCTGTCGCCGGATCAGCTCCCGGCTGGCGGTCAGATCGCGAGGACCTCGGGCAGCGCGACCAGTCGTTCGACCTCGTCCGGAACCCTCGTGCCGAGCGGGGAGGCGTTGCGGTGCGTCGTGCCGGTGACGAGCAGATCGTCGGTGCGGCGGCGGCGAGAGCAGGCCCCTCTTCCTGTCGAGGGCGACGCTGTGGTCGTAGCTGCAGGCGAGCCTGGCGACGCGCCCGCTCGAGCAGAGCGCTGAGATGCTCACTCGCCGGCTCCCCTTCGCTCGCAGCCTCGGGGCGGGCGGCACTCCTTGACCAAGATAGTTCGACGTAGAATAATCAAGGCTCAAACTATTTCGTCGGGAGGGCGGCCAATCCACATGACGAACCACGAGACGAGGACCCACTCCCAAGAGGTCCTCGGAAAGAGCCTGCACGAGTACATCGACTTCCTCGACAAGCACCACCCCGAGGAGATCCTGCGGGTGAGCGAGGA
>JAKACF010000186.1 GCA_021821585.1 Actinomycetes bacterium | reverse complement strand
ATCTCCAGCGCCGGAACCAGAAGGCGCGTCAGAGAACGCGTCGGTGATCGCCGCGTCGAGCACCTCGGCGGCCCGGTCGAACGCCTGCGACATGTCGTCGTCGTTGCCCTCGTCCGCCTCGTTCTGGAGCCGGTGGAGCTCGCTCACGAGATCTCGAAGCATGCGCTCTGGCTTGGACGGGACTCCGGCCGCATCGCTTTCTCCGTCATCGAGCTCGACCCCATGCGCCTCGGGGCGATTGGCCGGAGCGAACTGGCCGCCCGTGGGCGTGCCTACGGGCCGACGTGGTTGGGTCATGTCGCCACCTCCTCGAGAGAACGCTGGATCAACGGCTCGGCCTGGTTGCTCACCCGTCTGACTCCGCAAGCCGTACAGACGCCGTCGCGGGTCGCATGACCCGGGTCGATCGGGCAGACCCAGCTCGTGTCGCCGTCGTCTTCCAGGCTGAACGCCCGGCGCACGTGGTAGCGGGCGGCCCGCTCGAGATCGGTCACCATCTGCTTTGGGCTGGAGCGCATGGTGTCGTCGAACCATTCGTCCTCGATCCCGGCCCACCCGGCCGCTCGCCGCAGGACGGTCTCGGCAAGTTGTGGGATCGCGACGGTGTCGTCGTCACGACGCGACAGGCAAAGCTCGTCGAAGGCGTCCTCGACGACCGCCCGGGCGGCCGACGGCAGTGCGGCAGCGACACGAGCCATCACCGTGTAGCGCTCGGCGTTTTCCGCACCGAGGCGCTCGATGTCGGAGAGGGCCTGACGAACCGGGTCACTCTCGTCGTCGACGAGCTCGACGCCCGAGGCCTCGGGACGGCTGGACCTGGCGAACTGGCCACCGGTCGGCACGCCGGCGGAAATGCGGGGCTGGGGTCGGGTCATCAAGAACCTCCGAGGAAGCGGCGACGGCTGAGCTCGTTCTGCAAGGGAGTGGTTGCCTGGCGTTGCGCCTCCCTCGGCGGGCAGCGGTGCGCGGCCATGTCCGCGCTGAACCGCTGGCAGCGCTCACACTGACGGACCTCGACGCGGGTGGCCCGGCCACGCACGAGCTGGTTGAAGACCCCACCAGGCTGGCGGGCGGTCGTCACCCGGGAGAACACCTCGGCGGGCACCCGGTAGCCGTACTCGTGGGTAGCCGTCGTGAGGACCATGGTCCCCGTCGCCTTGTCGTAGCCGGCGGCCTTGATCCAGCTCGACCGGACCTCGGCGAGCGTCGTGCCGATCGCGGCGGCGCGCTGGCGCCGGCGCTCGAGCAGGTCGCCGGTCTCGACGAGCGCCCTCGTCGGCCGGCGGGCTGCGAGCACGCACTGGACCGCCTCTGCGACGTAGGCCGAGGACTCTTTCGAGAACCCGAGCCCCCGCGTCGCCCACGTTCCGTCCTGCGAGCGGGTCACCCTCACCCAGCCGGTCACCTCGCCGCCTGGGTATTCAGCGGTGACCGGCACGTCGAAGGTGACCTGGCCGCCTTCCGAGGCAGCCAGCTCGCTGGCATAGCGGCGGATGGAGGTCACCGATGGCATCCGCATCGACACCCCCGCGCCCGCGTACGCCATGCGGTGGGTCCGCCGACGACCGGACAGCGCATTGCCGATCCCCCGGGAGGGGGTGTAGTCGTCGGGCATCTGGGGGTAGGCGCCTGCCTCATGGCCGTACTCGGCCGTCGCGTGCTCGGCCTCCCACCACTCCTGCAGGTAGGCCGACGAACGCGGGTCGATGCCCGCTCTCGGGGCGGCCGCCGGCTGGACGTAGCCGCCGGCGCGGATGCGCTCCCGGCGATCGGCGAGGAAGGCCTCGAGCTCGACGCCCCTGGCTCCGTCAGGAGCTCGGCCCTGGTCGTTGTCGACGAGCTCGATCCCAGTCGCCTCCGGGCGGCTCGTCGGAGCGAACTGGCCACCGGTCGGGACCCCGGGCGGGACTCTGTTCGGCGTGAAGTTGGACCTCATGCCGTTACAGAGGGCAGCGAATTCGGCGGTGTGCGCGATGGCCATTCGACGGGGCTGGCTCACGCGATGGCCAACGCCAGGTGGGGCAAGGATGGACTACACTGAGTAAACAGCTACCGGCCACTGGAGGTTCAACAAGTGAACGATAGGCTGATGCGTCTCATGTCCAAGAGCAAGATCGGGAAGCTGTCCGAGCTGGCTGGAGCGGCCAGCACAGAGGCGGTTGCCGTGGCCGCCGAAGTGCTCGCCGACGACATCGCCAACACCAGGTGGCGTGCCCAGATCGGCCCCTGCCTCACCCAGGCGGCAACCGCCAGTCTGCTCGGGATCACGCCGCAGGGGGTGGTCAAGCGCTCCGCCATGCTCGAGTTGCTCCGGGTGACGAACGGCGACGGGCGCCCCGTCTATCCGCTGTTCCAGTTCGTCGGACGACGGACCCTTGACGGCCTCGGCCCCGTGCTGCGCACCCTCGTACGGGTCGACGACGACCTGACGATGGCTTCCTGGCTGACCACGAAGAAGTCGCTGCTCGATGGATCCACCCCCGTGGAAGCGCTCAGGGCGGGCAACGCCGCAGGGGTCCTTGCTGCCGCCGAGGACTATCTCGCCCGATCGGCCTGAACGGTGCCGCTCGGCCATCCTCCCCTTCGGGGGGTGCTCCGCAGTCTGACGGCCAAGCGCCTGGCAAGCATGACGCTGCATCGCGTGCATCGCTCCGGGCGAGCGCTGTGGTGGTTCTCGTCCGCCGACTTGGCGAGGCCGGGAGTGGGAGGACGCTTCGACCTGCGGCCTCCGAACGGGTCGTGCTACCTGGCGACCACCACGACAACGGCCGTGCTCGAGACCCTCCAGGACTTCTCGGGCGGGCTCGTCCCCGCCTCGGCGCTGCGTGCTCGGTCAATCTCGACCGTGACCGTCCCAGCAGGAGCACCGCCGGCGGCGAACCTCGTCGCCCGGGCGAGCGCTGGAGCGGGGGTGAGCGTCACCCTGTGGACCGATGGCGATCGGTCTCTCACCCAAAGATGGGCGGAAGAGCTCCATGACGCCGGCTGGCAGGCCTTGTACCACGGCGCGTCGCACGAACCGACCGGCCGAGGCCGCTCCGTCACCCTCTTCGACCTCTCGGGTGCACACGAGCCATGGGGCGACCACTGGGTTGCTCCCAGCGTCGAGCCGCTCCTGTCGGAACAGACCATCGACCTGCTCGCCGAGCACGGCATCGCTGTCTCAGACCTCCGCCCGAGCCTCGAGCTGCGAACGGACTGGCGTTAGGACGCTCGGTCGTCTTGCCAAACAGCTGATTGCCGCCGGTGCCAGGGCCTTATCCACGGATTTGTTCGAGCTCTGCTATGCTATCTACGGATTTGTTCGACCTAGGAGCACCGAATCGTGGATAGCGCCCGGCTGGTCTTCAACGATGAGATACCCCGGTCGACCATCGCGGGGATGATCCGACGCGGCACGCTCGCAAAGCTCGCCGCGGGTGTCTATACGACCGACACGTCGCGCTCACCCGAAGAGGTGGTCCGACGCCAGTGGCTCGACATCGCCGGGCACATCTTCCCAGGCGCCACGATCACCGACCGCTCGGCGCCGCGCTCTGGCCCCGTCAACGGCGTCCTCTACCTCGCTCACGAGCGGCGGGACAGAGAGATCGAGCTTCCAGGGCTGCTGATCACGGCACGTCGCGGTGCCCCGCCGCAGCCCGACGACGTCGCGCTGCCCTCCGGTCTGCATCTCGCATCGCAGGCGAGAGGGTTGGCAGAGAACGCCATGGCGTCAAGAGCTCGGCGGGGCTTGCCCCCGCGTCGGCTCACGACCGACGAGCTCGGTGAGTGGATCGACCAGATCTGCCGCCTCGACGGTGACGAGAGGCTCAATCGGCTGAGAGACCGGTCCCGGTCGCTTGCTCCAACGCTCGGCGTGAGCGCTAAGGCCTTCAACACGCTCGACACCCTGATCGGCGCGGCCCTTGGCACGAAGGATGCCGCGAACCTCCCGCCGGTCCTCCACGCCCGTCGGTATCTGAAGCCCTACGATCCGATGAGGACGGAGCTGTTCGACCTTCTGGTTGGCGCTCTTCGGTCCTCGCCACCACATGCACACAACGCTCAGCCGTCGAGTGCTCTCTTGCCGTTCTACGAAGCGTACTTCTCGAACTACATCGAGGGCACCGAGTTCACCCTCGACGAGGCTGTCGGCATCGTCTACGGAGACCGCATCCCCCAGGGGCGTTCCGAGGATGCCCACGACATCATCGGGACCTTCCGCGTCGTGAGCGATCTGAGCGAGATGTCGCGGGTCCCCACCAGCGCACAAGAGCTCGTCGATCTCCTTCGCTCCCGGCACGCGATCGTGATGGCCGGGCGCCCCGACAAGCGTCCGGGCGAGCTGAAGGAGTTGGCCAATCAGGCCGGCGGGACCCTCTTCGTCGACCCGTCGCTCGTCGAAGGGACGCTCGCCGAGGGTTACCGACGTCTTGTCGACCTCGACACCGCCTGGGAGCGATCGGTCATGGTTATGTTCCTTGTCGCCGAGGTCCACCCCTTCGACGACGGCAACGGCCGCCTCGCCAGGATCATGATGAACGCCGAGCTCCATGCAGCAGGCCAGATGCGCACCGTCATCCCCACGGTGTTCCGCGACGACTATCTCGGGGCACTACGACGACTCTCGCGTCAGGAGGACCCCTCGGTGCTCATAAAGGCGCTCCGGTTCGCCAACGACTGGACCGCTCGCATCGACTTCTCCGACCTCGAGGGGGCGAGAGCGCAGATGGCGGCGACCAATGCCTTCGAGGTGGTCGAGGACGGCGTTCGCCTGCTGATGCCGAGCAGGGGGGTGTTCGGGGCCGGCGCGCCGGTCGACCTCACGCCAGAAGGCTCGGGCGAGCATGGGACCGTGCTCGTGCGGCCGTACACCAAAAAGGACGGAACTCAGGTGCGAGGGCATCGGAGGAGGGGATAGGTCCATCGGCGCCGGACCGGGCCCCGAACGCCACCTGCTATGGCAGGGCCCTGAGTTGCGGCCTCACGCGACCGCCAGGCACCCGAGCACAAAGGCCCGGTGGTCTGCGTCCATCGCCTCACCACCACGCCCGACAAGCCCGCCGTAGGCGCCGGCGAAGACCGCCTCGGCGCCCGTCGAGAGGACCTCGTGAAAGGTCTGGGTCGGGTACACCTTGCCGACGTAGGGGTTCACGAAGCCGCCGTCTCTCGCCCGCTCGCCGCGCATGTGCTCGATGGGCCTGGTCGGGCGGAGCCGGCCGTCCTCGTCGCTGCAGCGGCGACGGAGGAAGGCGTCCTCGAGCATGCCGAGCTGGCTGTTCGCATGCTCGCAGCGGTGCGTGAGCTCGTGAGTCGCGGTCCTTCGGGCCTCCTCGGGGCGCGTGTTCGGCGAGGGCACCGTCAGCTCGGCCGAGCGTCGCTGGGCACGGACCCTGCGCGGCTCCATGGCCGTCCAGGTCCAGTACCCGAGTCTTGTCGTCGTCGCCTCGACCCCCTCTGGGACGTTGCGCTCGTCGCGAACGGTGTAGTGCACCTCTCGCAGCTGGGTGCCCTCGTCGACGAAATAGGACCGGGACGGGCTGTAGTGCGCCCGGTGCGGGGAGACACGGGCCCGAAGCGGCGGGTCCTTGTCCTGGGAGGCCGCGAGCCACTCGGCGGGGAAGTGTGCCGAGACCTCGTCCAGCACCGCCACGGCGGGCTTCTGAGAGTCGACCACCCGGAGCTGCTCGCCGTCGGGCAGGCCGAGGAGGCGGACGGCGCCGAGCACCTCGAGCGTCGCGTCGCGGTAGGCGGCGATCTCGGGTCCGTAATCGTGGTAGGGAGCGTCCGGGTCGACGACGAAGCTTTTCGGGTGACGGCGGGCGACCTCGGCGTCGACGGCTGAAGCCAACGTCCTCCCGGCGGCCGTGACGGCGGCCTCCGCCGCCTGCCAGGTCTCCGGGTCGATGAGATGGGCCTCCTCCACCTCCTTTCGTGCCGCCAGGACGAGCGCACGAGCGTTGGTGATCGCATCGGCGTCGAGACCGAAGGGCAGGGTGGTCGCCGGCGAACAGGCCGGAAGTGCAGCCGGCTCGAGCTCGTCCAACGGCCCAGCTGGCGCCAGGCCGGGTACCGGGTTGTCGTCAGGCTCGGTGACCTCGAAGAAGTCGTCGTCGACGAGCTCGAGACCGACGGCCTCCGGGTGCCAGCTCGGGGCGAACTGGCCGCCGACGGGCGTGCCTGCTGGTCGCCTGGGCTGCATGTC
>JAKACF010000185.1 GCA_021821585.1 Actinomycetes bacterium | reverse complement strand
GTCTGGCCGCTCTTCCCGGACGAGGCGGACGGCCTCGAGCGAGGCGCCCTGGTGGAGGGGAGCGAGGGGGAGGAGCGACTCGAGGATCGTGACGACCTCGTCGTCGAGGCGGACCGGGCCGTGGAAGCGCCGGCCGCCGTGGACGATCCTGTGGCCGACGGCGTCTGCTCGAGGGAGGCGGGCGAGCGCCGAGCGCAGCGCCGTGTCGTCGACCCGTCCCGTGTCGGCGGCGAGGTCGACCGACTCGGTCGCCCTGCCGCCCTCGACGAGGCGGAGCTTCAGGCTGGAGGAGCCGGCGTTGACGACGAGGACACGTCTCACGGCCCTGCCGGCCGTCCGGGGAAGGTCCATCCCGAGATCTCCGGAGGGTCCTCGCCGTGCTCGCGGGTGTAGGCGCGGGCGGCGGCCCGGGCATCGGCCATCTCCTGGCGCAGGGCTGCCTCCCGTACCCCGAGGCCCGGGACCCGGTCGATCACGTCCATGACGAGGTGGAAGCGGTCGAGGTCGTTCATCATGACCATGTCGAAGGGCGTCGTCGTCGTGCCCTCCTCCTTGTAGCCGCGGACGTGCAGGTGGTCGTGGTTGGCCCGGCGGTAGGTGAGCCGGTGGATCAGCCACGGGTAGCCGTGGTAGGCGAAGATCACCGGGCGGTCGGTGGCGAACAGCTCGTCGAACTCGGCGTCGCTCAGCCCGTGGGGGTGCTCGCTCGGCGGCTGGAGCCGCATCAGGTCGACGACGTTCACCACCCGCACCTTGAGCTCGGGGAGCCGGTCGGCGCAGATGGAGGCCGCCGCCAGCGTCTCGAGCGTCGGGACGTCGCCGCAGCAGGCGAGGACGACGTCGGGCACGCCGCCCCCTTCGCTGCTGGCGAACTCCCAGACACCGAGTCCCCGGCGGCAGTGGGCAGCCGCCTCGTCCATCGGGAGCCACTCGAGGGAGGGCTGCTTGCCGGCGACGACGACGTTCACGTGGTTGCGGCTCTCGAGGCAGTGCGCCATGACCGAGAGCAGGCAGTTGGCGTCGGGCGGGAAGTAGGTCCGCACCACCTCGGCCTTCTTGTTGACGACGTGGTCGACGAAGCCGGGGTCCTGGTGGGAGAAGCCGTTGTGGTCCTGGCGCCAGACGTGCGAGGTGAGCAGGTAGTTGAGCGAGGCGATGGGCGCCCTCCATGGGAGCTCCCCGCTCACCTTCAGCCACTTCGCATGCTGGTTGAACATCGAGTCGACGATGTGGATGAAGGCCTCGTAACAGTTGAAGACCCCGTGGCGCCCGCTCAGGAGGTAGCCCTCGAGCCAGCCCTGGCAGCAGTGCTCGGAGAGCACCTCCATCACGCGGCCGGTGGGAGAGAGGTGCTCGTCGGTCTCGCGGCGCTCGGCGAGGAGCACCCGGTCGGTCACCTCGAACAGGGCGTCGAGCCGGTTGGAGGCGGTCTCGTCGGGGCCCATGACCCGAAAGCGGGTGTCGTTCGCCGCCATCACGTCGCGCAGGAACCGGCCGAGCACCCTCGTCGGCTCACCGAAGACGGCGCCCGGGGCCGGGACCTCGACGGCGTAGCGCCCGACGGGCGGAAGGTCGAGCTCCTCGAGCAGGACGCCGCCGTTCGCCACGGGGTTGGCCGACATCCGCCGCCGGCCGCTCGGGGCGAGGCGGGCCAGGTCGTCGACGAGGCGGCCGGCGTCGTCGAAGAGCTCCTCGGGGCGGTAGCGGTGCAGCCACTGCTCGAGCAGCGCCAGGTGCCCGGGGTTGGTCCGCACCTCGGCGAGCGGCACCTGGTGGGCCCGCCAGGTGCCCTCGACGGGGAGCCCGTCGACGACCTTCGGGCCGGTCCAGCCCTTCGGGGTCTCGAGGACCAGCATCGGCCAGCGGGGCCGCTCGGACGAGCCTGCAGCCGCCTGCTTGATCTCGGCGAGCTCGTCGGCGATCTCGTCGAGCGCGGCCGCCAACGGCTCGTGGACGGCGCCCGGGTCGTCCTCGGCGACGACGAGGGGGTGGTAGCCGTAGCCCTCGAGGAGGAAGAGCAGCTCGTCCCGCCCGATGCGCGAGAGCACGGTCGGCCCGGCGATCTTGTAGCCGTTCAGGTGCAGGATCGGCACGACGGCTCCGTCGCGGGCGGGGTTGAGGAACTTGTTGGAGTGCCAGCTCGTGGCGAGCGCTCCCGTCTCGGCCTCGCCGTCGCCGACGACGCAGAAGGCGACGAGCCCCGGTCGGTCGAAGACCGCCCCGTAGGCATGGAGGAGCGAGTAGCCGAGCTCGCCGCCCTCGTTGATCGAGCCCGGCGTCTCCGGGGCGGCGTGCGAGGGGATCCCGCCCGGGAAGGAGAACTGGCGGAACAGGCGCCTCAGACCGCCGACGTCCTGGCCGACGTGGGGGTAGAGCTCGCTGTAGGTGCCCTCGAGGTAGCTCGCCGCCACGACGGCCGGACCGCCGTGGCCGGGACCGCAGACGAAGATGGCATCGAGGTCGCGCTGGGTGATGAGCCGGTTGAGGTGGGCGTACAGCAGCGTGAGCCCGGGCGTGGTCCCCCAGTGCCCGAGCAGCCGGGGTTTGATGTGCTCGGGCCTCAGCGGCTCGCGCACGAGCGGGTTGTCGAGCAGGTAGATCTGCCCGACGGCGAGGTAGTTCGCCGCCCGCCACCAGCCGTCGAGCCGGGCCGCCTCGGCGGCCGACAGCGCCTCAGCCATCCCGCAGGACGTCCTCGAGCGGGCGGCGGCCGGTCGTCGGCGAGCCGTGCCCGTAGCCCATCCGCAGGACGATCTGGGGATACCCGAGCAGGCCGAGGTGGGCGGCGAGCATCGAGCGGGTGGCCGGCACCTCGATGACCTGGGTCATCGGCGCCGCCGAGACGCCCTCGTCCGCCGCCACGAGCAGGAGCCGCCCGAGCGCCTGGCCCGTGCGCAGCCAGGCGGCCGGGTCGTCGCCCTCCGTCCCGAGGATGCAGACCAGGGGGTGCTCGGCCTCGGGGGGGCCGGCGGAGGCCTCGGGCGGCTCGGCCCGGGGCCCGTCGGGGAGGAACTCGCGCCGGCGGTACGACGAGACCCGGGCGCCCTGGTCGGCGACCGCGGCGGCAGGGATCCCCTCGTCCGGCTCCGCCTGGCGCCGCACCCAGCCGGCGAGCTCCTGTTCGTAGGCGGGGTTCGACCGCTCGATGTCGTCGGCGCGGGCGAGCAGCACGGCGGTCGTCACCTGGTCGCCGGGCCGGTCGAGGTAGAGGAGCCAGACCCCCTGCTCGGCCGTCGCCAGCCGCATCTTCTCCCGCAGGGCCTCGTCGACCGGGCGCTCGTCGAAGCCGCCCCGCTCGGTGTAGCGGGCGCCGGCCGAGGCGTGCAGGCGGAGCTCCTCCTCGGTCGGGGGCTCGGGCGCCCCGGGGTGGAGCAGGGCGAGCAGGTCGGGGTCGGCCGGGTCGGGAAGCAGCTCGACGTCGCAGCGGACCCCGAGGGCACGCACGGCCAGCCGGGCGAGCTCGATCGCCGCCCCGCAGCTCATGTGGAGCTCGCGCCCGAGCGGGTCGATCACCTGGAGGCTGCGGGAGCGGTCGGCCCGCACCTCGATGGCGTCGACCTCCGAGGGGGTTGCCAGGTGGCTCACGAACTGCCACGGCTGGGTGTTGTGCACCGACGGTGCGCGTACGGCCGCCCGCACGACCTCGCGGAGCTGCTCGTTGTTCATCTGCCCTCCAGGCTCGGGTCCGGGGCTGATTGAACGCCTCCGACGGTCGTCGGACCAGGGCCGATGGTCCCTGATGGCGGGGGAGGAGAAGGTCCGGCGTCGGGACCTTCGGCCCTGGTCCCCTCCGATACAGGATCGTCATCATCACCTGAGGAGGTTGCACCGATGACGAGAAGTGATGCGTCGGACGCCTCGGCCCGCAGGGGCCGGGTGGTGGTCGGAGTCGACGACTCCGAGGGGGGGCGCGACGCGCTGCGCTATGCGGCCGAGGTCGCCCGCTGGAGGGGCTGGACGCTGCACGTCGTCCACGCCTGGCACATCGGCTATCCGCTGGCGCCCTACAACATGGACGTGGCGGGCTTCGAGAAGGCGGTGCAGGAGAACGCCGAGCACGCCGTCGCCGCCATCGAGGCGGAGGTCCTCGGCGAGGAGCACGGGCTCGACATCCGCCGCAGCATCGTGGAAGGCCCGGCCGCCCGGGTGCTCGTCGGCGAGAGCGAGGGGGCGGACCTCCTCGTCGTCGGCAGCCGGGGACGGGGAGGCTTCTCGAGCCTCACCCTCGGCTCGGTCGGCCAGTCCTGTGTCCACCACGCCCCCTGCCCGGTCCTCATCGTCCGGCCGCGCATCGAGGAGGGGGCGGCGTGATCGCCCCCGAGCCGAGCGCGGACGCCAGCGCGGCGGGCGGTGGGACCCGGCCCCGCGCCGTCTTCGTCGGCGACTTCGTCCATCTCGAGAGGGACTTCGAGGAGGTGGCCGCCGTCCTCGCAGACGAGCAGGCCGCCTGGCTGACTCGCCTCGCCGGCTGGCAGGCGCCCGAGTCCGAGGAGGGAGGGCCGGAGCTCGACGGCGCCCTCCCGGCCGGGGGCGGCCTCCCCGGCGTCGTCACCGGCGTCGTCCGGATCGGGCCGACGGGGCGGGTCCCGGGCTCTGCGGTCGCCCTCAGCATCGGACCGCCCCGGGCGCGCCCGGGCACCGTCGTCGTGCCGCTCGTATGGGAGCCGCTCGCCTTCGGCCACCTGCTGCCCCGCCTCGAGGGCGACCTCGAGCTGTCGAGCCTCGGCGAGGGTGCGAGCCGGCTCGCCCTCTCCGGCTGCTACCGGGCCCCGCTCGGTCAGATCGGCTGGGGGATCGACCGGCTCGGCATGCACCACGTGGCCGAGTCGTCGGTCCGCCGCTTCCTGCTCGACGTCGAGCAGGCGGTGTCGGCCGGGTGAGCGCCGCCGGCGTCCGCCTTCGCGAGGCGGTCCCGGAGGGCTATCCCCACGAGCTCGAGGCCGACGTCCTCCTCGTCGACGGCCGCAGCGCCGAGGTCCGCCCGGTGGTGCCGAACGACCTCGAGGCCGTCCGGCAGCTGCACGAGTCCCTCTCGGAGGACTCCTCCTACTACCGGTTTTTCAGCGTGCGCCGGTCGCTCCCCGCCACCGAGGTGGGGCGCTGGGTGCAGGTGGACTACCGCAACCGCCTGGCGCTCGTCGCCTTCGTCGACGGCGAGCTCGTCGCCGAGGCCGCCTACGACCGGGTGCCGGGCACCGACGAGGCCGAGGTCGCCTTCACCGTCCGCGACGACCACCAGGGGCGCGGCATCGGCACGGTGCTGCTCGAGCACCTCGCCTCGGCCGCCCGGGCAGCCGGCCTCCGCCGCTTCGTGGCCGACACGCTCGCCGACAACCGGCGCATGCTGAACGTCTTCCGCCAGGCCGGCTTCGAGGAGCGGGCCAGCTTCGACGGCGGGGTCGTCCGCGTGGCGATGAGCCTCGACCCCGCTCCGCGGTACCTCGACCTCGTCGAGGAGCGCGACCGCAAGGCGACCGTCGCCTCGGTGGCACGCCTCCTCGCCCCGAGATCGATCGCCGTCATCGGGGCGAGCCGGAGACCCGGGACGATCGGTTCGGAGCTGCTCGCCAACCTCGTCGCCGGCGGCTTCACCGGTCCGATCTACCCGGTCAACCCCGCCGGGGGAGAGGTCGCCGGCCTCCCCGCCTACGCGAGCATCGCCGAGGTGCCGGGGCCGGTCGACCTCGCCGTGGTGGCGGTCCCCGCCAAGGCGGTGCACGAGGTCGTCGAGCAGTGCGGCGAGAGCCATGTCGGCGGGCTCGTCGTCATCAGCGCCGGGTTCGCCGAGTCCGGGCCCGAGGGCGCGGCGGCCGAGCGCGAGCTCGTCGCCCTCGCCCGGCGCTACGGGATGCGCCTCGTCGGGCCGAACTGCATGGGCGTCGTCAACACCGACCCGTCGGTGTCGATGAACGCCACCTTCTCGCCGGTGGCGCCCGTGCCCGGGCGGATCGCCTTCTCCTCGCAGTCAGGTGGCCTCGGGATCGCCATCTTGAACGAGGCGACCCATCGCGACCTCGGGGTCTCGAGCTTCGTCTCGGTCGGCAACAAGGCCGACGTGAGCGGCAACGACCTGCTCAGGTACTGGGAGGAGGACCCGAGCACCGACGTCATCCTCCTCTACCTCGAGTCCTTCGGGAACCCGCGGCACTTCGCCCGCATCGCCCGGCGCATCGCCCACTCCAAGCCCATCGTGGCCGTGAAGGCCGGCCG
>JAKACF010000184.1 GCA_021821585.1 Actinomycetes bacterium | reverse complement strand
CCGGGCCGCCCACGCGCCACTCGTCATCGCCTGGGCGATGCCCTCCCCCTGGAACGGGTTGACGAGGCCGGCAGCGTCGCCCACGAGGAGCACGTTCGCCGCCGCCGGCAGCGTCCCGGCGAGGCCCATCTTCAGCCAGCCCCCGAGACGGCCCGGCAACGCCCCTCCCCCCCGGGACGGGCGGCCGAGGAGCCCGCACCGCTCCAGGTGGGCCGTCAGGCCCTCCACCGACCGCACCGCCACCGATGCCGACCGCCGGTCGGCCCCGGTGGCCACCCCGACCCCGAGGTTGGCGATGCCATCAGGCCCGGGGAACAGCCAGCCGTAGCCGGGAAGCGGTCGCCTCGGGGAGGGCTCCCACCAGGCGATCACCGGCAGCTCGACCGGCTCCTCCCGGTACCAGCGGACGGCGAACCCCCATCGAACCCGACCCGGGTCCACGAGGCCGGCGACCTCGGCGACGTGGCTGCAGGCGCCATCGGCCCCGATCACCACGTCCGCTTGCACCGATCGGCCCCCGCAGCGGAACCCTCCCAGCCGGCCGTCCACCTCGACCGTCTCCCCCACCCGCCCCGTCACCGGCTCGGCACCGGCATCGAGAGCCTCCTGGCGCAGCATGGCGTCGAGGACCACCCGCGGCACGGCGAGGGCGTGACCCGGGTAGGTGGCGCCCCCGGCCGCCGGCAGGCGCAGCCGCCGGCCCGTCGGTCCCACCACCAGCATGTCCCCGAACGACGGGCCCGCCGGGGCAGGCACCCCGAGCTCGGCCAGGACGGCCAGGCCGCGGGGACCGAGAAGATCCCCGCAGGCTTTCTCCCGGGGGAAGCTCCGCTGGTCGACGAGCGCCACCCGCGCCCCGCCCCGGGCGAGCACGAGGGCGGCCACGCTCCCCGCCGGCCCCGCCCCTGCGACCAGCACGTCGAACCGGTCACGACTGCCCGCCAACCCTGCCTCCTCTCCGCCCGCCGACGACCGGCCCGTCGCTCGGCCTCTGCTCGCTCCCGCTTCGCCCTGCCCGTTCCGGGTACGTTCGAGCCGTGGCCGACCGGCCGACGGCGCACGAGGCCCCGGCCCCGGGCACGGCTCGTCCGTGGGGCCCGTCGGCCGCAAGGGGGGAGGAGGCGCGATGAGGGGTGTCGGCAACGATCCCAACCGGTTCGCCGACGAGCTGTTCGCCGGGCTCCCCGACCGCTACGACCTGCTCGTCGAGGTGCTCACCTTCGGCCAGAACCGCCGGTGGCGGCGGGAGATGGTCGACCGGCTGGCCGACCGCCTGCCGGCATCCGGCCCGCGGCCGCCGCTCCTCGTCGACGTCGCCTCCGGCACCGCCGGGGTCGCCCTCCAGCTCGCCGGCCGTCTCGGGGCCGAGGTCGTCGGGGTGGACCTCAGCCTGCCGATGCTCCGGCGCGGCCAGCGCAACCTGCAGGCCCGGTCCGTCGGTCGGCCGCACCGGGTGCGCCTCGTCGCCGGACGGGCCGAGCAGCTCCCGCTCCCCGACGCCAGCGTGGACGGGATCACCTTCACCTACCTCCTCCGCTACGTGGCCGACGTCCCGTCCACCTTGGCAGAGCTCACCCGAGTCCTGCGACCGGGGGCCCCCATGGCGAGCCTCGACTTCCTCGCTCCCCCCGAGCCCGGTTGGCGAGCTGCCTGGTGGGGCTACACCCGCCTCGTCCTCCCCGCCGCTGGCTGGCTTGCCGGGGGGCCGGCCTGGCGCCGGGTCGGGACGTTCCTCGGGCCGAGCATCGAGGACCACTACCGTCGCCATCCCGTCGACGACCTCGTCCAGGCCTGGCGCGCCGCAGGGATGGAGGAGGTCGGCGCCCGGCAGATGAGCCTCGGCGGGGGGCTCGTCATGTGGGGGCGCCGCGCCGGTGGCTGAGCCGGCCCCGCTGCCGCCCGCCTACTACGCCACCAAGGCCGGAGGTTGGCGGCAGTGGTGGACCATCCTCCACCCCCCCTACACCGCATGGCACCTCGCCTACGTCGCCATCGGCGCCGCCCTCGCCCCACGGGTCGCCCTCACCCCGCTCCTCGCCGCCCTCGGCGCCTTCCTCCTCGCCGTCGGGATCGCCGCCCACGCCATCGACGAGCTCCACGGCCGCCCCCTTCGGACCACCCTGCCCGCGCCAGCCCTCGGGCTCGCCGCCGGCCTCAGCCTCGCCGGGGCGGCCGCCCTCGGGGCGCTCGGCGTCGCCCGGGACGGCTGGATCCTCCTCCCCTTCCTCGCTGCCGGTCCGCTCCTCGTCATCGGCTACAACGCCGAGCCGTTCGGGGAGCGGCTCCACAACGACACCGTCTTCGCCCTCGCCTGGGGGGCCTTCCCCGTGCTCACCGCCTACGTGGCCGAGGCCCGGACCCTCCGGCTGGCACCCCTCCTGGCGGCCATGGGCGCCGTCGCCCTCTCCCTCGCCCAGCGCCGGCTGAGCGATGCCGCCCGCAGCATCCGACGGCGGACCCTGCGCGTCGTCGGCACCATCCACCTGGTCGACGGCTCCTCCCGACCCCTCGACGAGACGGCCCTCCTCCAGCCGGCCGAGCGCGCCCTGCGGGCCCTCTCCTGGGGCATCGTCCTCCTGGCCGCCGCCCTCACCACCGCCCGGCTCACCTGACTCGTCCGCGGCAGGGCAGCTCCGCCTCCAGGTGGCGGCTGAACCCGGCCACCGTCCAGGCGACGACCCGGTCGTGACCCCATACGAGCAGCGGACGACCCACCCGGCAGGCGAGCCGCATGGCGACCTGGCGCATCTCCACCGACCAGCCCACCTCGACGCAGGTCCCCGACCCCTCGGCCGTCAGGCGAAGGTGGGCCGGACCCTCCAGGTCCCCGTGGACCGCCGCCTCGACCAGACGGAACCGGGTGCAGCGGCCAAGCTCGACGTCGATCCGCATCCGGTACGGCACCGGCGGGCAGACCACCCCGTGCAGGACGACCCCCGGCTGCAGGCCTTCCCCGTCGGCCCGAAGTCCGGAGAACCACGGCCACCATCGCTCGTAGCGGTCGAAGCGCTCGATCTCCCCCCACACCGCCCTCGGCGGCCGGTCCAGGTGGTAGGTGCCCGAGTAGTCGATGACCGGAGGACCCACCGCCCGCGACGCTAGCCCTGGCGGGGAAGGAACCGGCGGCCCGCGATCTGACGGGGCAGCGGCCTCGGCGCGGCCGTATCCCCTGCGAGGTCGGTCACCCCCGAGGGCGACGGGATAACATCGAGCGGCTGCATCTGCCTCGAGCGTGCCGGGGGGACCTCGTGCACAAGGTGACCTTCGGCATGTTCGACTGGCTCGACCGCCGGCCGGGGCCCTTGCTGCACGACCTCTACGACGAGCGCCTCGAGCTCGTCGCCCTCGCCGAGCAGGCCGGGTTCCACGGCTACTACCTCGCCGAGCACCACGGGACACCGCTCGGGCTGTGTCCCTCCCCGAACGTCTTCCTTTCCGCCCTCGCCCGGTCGACGACCACGATCCGGCTCGGGCCGATGTGCTGGCTGCTCCCGCTCTACGAGCCGCTCCGTCTCTTCGAAGAGCTCTGCATGCTCGACCAGCTCAGCCACGGTCGCCTCGAGGTCGGCCTCGGCAGGGGCGTCTCCCGCCACGAGCTCGGCTTCTACAACCTCGGCGTCGACGAGACCCGGGCCCGCTTCGAGGAGGCGCTGGCCGTCCTCCTGCGGGCGATCGAGGTCTCGAGGACGGGCGGCACCCTGACGACGTCCGGGCCGCACTACGCCTATCGCGAGGTCCCGCTCGTCCTCTCGCCCCTCCAGGACCCCTACCCTCCGCTGTGGTATCCGACGAGCTCGCTGTCGAGCGCCGCCTGGGCGGGGAGCCGCCACCTCCATCTCATGGGCCTCGGCCCGGCTCGCCAGTTCCGTGCGCTCGCCGACGCCTACCGCCGGGCGGCGGCGGCGCCTTCGCTCTCCGACGCCGAGGCTCCGCTCAACCCCGACGCAGCGGAGCTCCGGGTGGGGATGAACCGGCAGATCATCGTGTGCGAGACCGACGACGAGGCCCGGCGTGTGCTCGACGCGGCCTTCCCCGCCTGGAAGGCGAACTTCACCCGCCTCGCCGTCGACCGCCAGGACGCGGGCGAGGCCTCCCAGGCCGAGCTCCGGCACTACGAGGCCCGGACGAGCCTCCACGCGCTGCTCGACGACGGCGTGATCCTCGCTGGCAGCCCGGAGACCGTGCGCCGCGGCCTTGCCGACGTCGTGCGGACCGCAGACCTCAGCTACCTGGCGTGCACGTTCGCCTGGGGTGCCGTCTCGTCCGAGCAGGCTCGCCGGTCGCTCTCGCTCTTCGCAGACGAGGTCGCTCCGAGCTTCCTCGACGGCACCTGGGACCGCTCGGGCGCGCCGTCGAGCGACGCCACCTCGTAGTCACGCCCTCGGCGCAGGCGGTGACGATCCAAGCGGCACGAACGCGAAAGGATGGTGGACAGATGGCGGGGATTCGTCGGATCGTGACGGGTCACTCGGACGACGGGGCGTCGTGCATCGTGGAGGACGGCCTGTCGCCGCATCGCCGGGTCCGGGAGGCCACCGGCCTCGTCGTGACCGATCTCTGGCGCACGACCGCCGCCCCGGCGACGCCCACGCCGCACGACGACGGGTGTTCCGGCCCCTACGAGCTCGCCCCGCCCCGCGGCGGCACCGTCGTGCGGGTGGTCGAGTTCCCGCCCGACCGGAACTGGCTCGGACGCGTGGGCGTGGACGACCTCCGCTTCGAGGGCGACGAGTCCGCGAGTGAGGCGTTCACCGGGAACGCCGCCCGGCCCGACATGCACCGGACGAGCTCGGTGGACTACGCCATCGTGCTCGACGGGGAGATCGTGGCGGTGCTCGAACGCGACGAGACGACCATGCATCCCGGGGATGTCCTCGTCCAGTGCGCGACCGTCCACGCCTGGAGCAACCGGGCCGACCGTCCCTGCTCGGTCGCCTTCGTCCTCGTGGACGCCGACGCGGGAGCGCAGGCGCCCTGAGCGCGCCCGCCGCCTCGCCCTCGACCCTGGCTTCGGGGCGGGACGGCCCTCACAGCTCCAAGAGGTCCCGTCCGACCACGACCCTGCCCGAGTAGCCGCGGGCGGCCTCGGCCTGCCAGACCTCGTCGGGGACGACCCCGCTCGCCGGGACGAAGTGGGAGAGGACGAGGGTGCCCACCCCCGCCCGCTCGGCGAGCGCCCCCACCTGATCGACCGGGGTGTGGCAGGCACGCAGGTGCTCGAACAGCCGCGTGCCGTTGTTGCCCTCTGCAAGGCCGCCAATGGCAGGAAGGTGGATCACCTCGTGGACGAGGACGTCCGCGCCTCGGGCCAGCTCGACCAGCGCGTTACACGGGCGCGTATCCCCCGAGATGACGACCGAGCGGTCGGCCGTGTCGATCCGGAAGGCGAAGGCCGGCTGCACCGGCGGGTGCTCAACGAGGGCCGCCCGCACCTCGATCTTGTCGTCGCGAAACACCACCCCCGGCTGGGCGATCTCTCTTCCGACGACGAACTCGGAGAGATGGGGCCGTCCCTCGTCCTCGACCCGGATCTCGATGTCGTACCTGCTCATCTCGAAGAAGCTGCGCAGGATGGCCGAGAGGGGTGGCGGCCCGAGCACCGGAACCGGCCGCGTGAGCAGTGGCCAGCTCAGGAGGAAGAGGTTGCCGAGGTCGGCGTTGTGGTCGGAGTGGTGGTGGGTGACGAACACCCCGTGCAGCAGGGAGGGCGAGACGCCGGCCAGCTGGAGCTGCTGAGCCACGCCGTTGCCGCAATCGATCACGTAGGCCTGGTCGTCCACGACGACCACCTGGGAGGGGGCATGCCGGGGGCTTCGAGGCGTCGGACCACCCGCCGTCCCGAGAAGGATGAGCCTCGTCGCCATGAAACCCCCTGACCCCTGCCCGATCGGCCCCGACGGTAGGCCAAGGTCGCCGCCGTGCACGAATCGAGCCCGGTCAGCGCACGAGGCCGACGACGAAGGCGAAGACCACCATCGCGACGAGCAGATAGGCGACCACCCGGAGCACGAGGAGGCCGGCGCGCAGCCCCGGTCCCAGGGATGCCCGGGGCACGATCCTCGGTGCGGAGGGCTCAGCGAGATCCACCGACGACCAACCCCTTCCGCGACCGTCAGAGCGTGTGCAGGGCACCGCAGAACGCGTCGACGCCGTACCCGGCCGCCGACCCCGCCACGCAGATGGCGACGGCAAGCCCGAGGAGGTTGTTCCGGCGCGTGTTGCGCCACCGGCCCATGAGCTCCCGGTCGTTCGCC
>JAKACF010000183.1 GCA_021821585.1 Actinomycetes bacterium | reverse complement strand
TCAGAACCCCGCAGGATCCAAGAACGCCCATCTCCGGCGGGGGGGCCGGCGGCGGTGCTCGGGCCGTTCGGCGACCTGGGTCATCGCGCCATCGGGATATAGGGCCAGGGTGCAACGTCTTGTCGAGCTATCACTGGTCGGCGGAGTCACCCCAGGCCCCAGCATCCTTCCTCCTCGAGGTTCATCGAGAGGGAGGCGAGGAGGTTGTAGTGGGACGTCCGTTCAGCCGCCGGTCGCGGCCCCACAGTGGCGGTCACGCCCTAGACGGGCGACGAGACCTTGTGGCCCATCTGCTGTGCAGCGAGTGCCATCCTCTGGTCGTAGGTCACGATCTCCCCGAGGTCCCTGCCGAGACGTGCGGCGGTCGCGAGGTGGATGGCGTCGAGTGACCGGAGCTCCATCGGCAACAGCAGGCCGGCTCCATCGAGCACCTGATCGTTGACGCGAACGAGGTCGACATGAGAGAGGATGCGTTGGCCGGCTGCCATCGCCACTTCCCCACCGGGTAGCAGCGCCCGAAGGACCTCTGTGCGGGCGAGGGCGCTCGTGATCAGCGTCCGGCGGCGCCGCAGGTGTCGCCTGAGAGCGTCGGTCTCTGGTTCTCGCACCGCGAGCTTGACGATCGCGGACGAGTCGAGATAGGTGACAGCCATTTGTCAGCGCTCGTCGTGACGAAGCCGGGCGAGCACGGAGGAGGGGAGCTCCAGGTCCTCGGGAATCGACACCGGCTCCGGGAACTCGTCCACGTTCTCCGATGCGGGCTCAATGTCTCCGGCTGCACGCAACTGTGCAAGAGGTGACCCGACCGGCAGCGGACTGAGCTGAGCAACCGGACGACCTCGGTCAGTGATTTCGATGACCTCGCCGCGCTCTACTCGCCGCAGTAGTTCGCTCGCCCGCTGTCGTAGCTCCCGCACACCCACGGAGGTCATGTGCTATTTGTAGCACATCACAACAGGAGCACCTGCAAGCCGCCCCTGAGCGCACCCCGGGACCGAGAGGCAGCGAGCGAGTCTGTTGACGAAGAGCACCATGAGCAATGAAGAACAGCCTCCGCCTGATGCTCGAGGCGTTACGGAGGAGTTACTGGCGCCACTTGATCTCGCCCCTGAGGTCGAGGGGTCCGGGGGCGCCAACTCCGAATGCGCATGTTCACGATTGAGCCTGGGGTGGTCTTCGGCCGATCCACGAATCGGCGTTCCGCGACGTGGCTGCTTCGTGAAGCGAGATTGTTGGCTTCCCGGATCCGGTGCTCGACGAGGAGCTGGACGCAGATTGCCTGCTTCATCAGCTCGTGCAGATATCAATCCGTAGAGGCAGCCCGGGAAGCGACGATCGCCGTCACGGTCTTCCTGCCTAGCCCGGAGACCTCAGCCAGTTGGCGAATCGACGCCCCCGCGCGATGAGCAACGCGGATCATGTCGTCGCGAATCCTCACTTCCTTGGCCGTTCTTGCCGCGCTCAGGCCCACCACTGCAAGGGCAGCTCCAATCTCGCCTTCTACGCCTCCCCTGTACTTGTCGAACTCGGCGGTGGCTGCAAGGACCTCGTTGTCGCTGTAGGTCATATGTCCTCCTGAAGCGCGTGAGCGAGCTTGTCTCGAATAGCCATCAGCAGTGGCACGCGTGGAGACATCTCGGCCCTCGACTCGGCCACGTTGAGATGGGCCAGGGTCATTCCAAGAAGCTCTAGAACCTCGACACGTTCAAGCTCGATGTTCATCTGGCCCCATATTAGCCACCAGTGGCCCCTTTGGGACCAGTCCCCCCGGTCTTCCATCGGCGGCAGAGGCACCGACCAACCCGGTCGCTCGAGAATGCGCGCCCAGACACTTGCGGCCAGGGCCTCGACGAGCGCCTGGACTCGGCGTTTCGAGCGTGCTGAAGTGGCGGGCGGGTCGACCAGAACGCCGTCGTCGCCCTAACGCTCGGTGATTCCAGAATGATCTGGGCCACGGCGACCTCCGTAGGAGGCGCCAAGTGCGTCAGCCACCATCTCGGCGTCAGCTTGGGCAACGGCATCGGGATATTCGGGCAGCAGGTCGTCCCAGACGACCATCCACGATCCGTACAGCTGCGACTGTCCGAGCGGACGGGCGAAGAACCAAACGTGGAGGTGGACACCTCCGTCGCCGATGCGGTACACGTGGGCTCGGGCGACGTTGGCCACGCTTTCGATATGACGGGCGATGTGGGTGGTCAAGACTCCCATCTCGCCGGCGAGTTCGTCGGGGAGGTCGGCCAAGTCGTAGTGGTCGCGTGGGTGCAGCATCAATACCAGGGGAACGCCGACGCCTGGTATCCGGCTGAGCCGCCAATGGTCATTCAACCAGATGCCTTGGTCGCTCTTCTTGCAGGAGCTGCAGGCGGAAGGGTCCTCGCCCTCTCGAGCCTTCTCGGGCAGTGCGGGCGGTCGCAGGGGCGACACGCGCAGCCCCACGGGCTCGAATGGGCTTATCTCCCAGCCCGTCATGCGGGACAAGGGAAGGCGCTGCTCGGCGTCGGCAGCCGATAGCGCATGCTGGTAGAACTCGTCAGGTTGAAGGGCCACGGCTCATGCCTACCAGCCCCGGCTGCAGGCAGAACGAGAGCGCATCCGCTACGTGTTTGATTGCGTTGCCCTCGACGAACCGCTCGTATTCGGCGATCTGCCCCGGTCGATAGCACGCAACAACCGGCTTGCCTATCCCACTGCGGCGACTCCGCCCTGCCCACCATGTGCCGATCGGGGCGCCGGGAACGCTCCACGCAGACCGGCACAGGTGACGGTGGCCGGAGCCCCGATCCCTCCGCGTGCCCGCGCAACCTCAAGGGAAGACGATCGTCACCTCGAGTCCACCCCGGCGACCGGGGACCGCCGTCATCGTGGCGCCGTGCGCGGAGGCGATCGCCCGGACGACTGCCAGGCCAAGACCGTGGCCCTGGCGACGGCTCGTCCGTCCGCCGGCGAGGCGCTCGAAGGGCAGGAACAACCGATCGACGTCCTCGGGCCGAACCGGAGGCCCGGTGTTCGACACCACGAGTCGTGCTCCCCCCGAAGCGACGTCGCTCGACACGTCCACCTCGCCACCCGCGTAGTTGTGCCGGAGGGCGTTGTCGACGAGGTTGGCGACAAGGCTCGCAACGAGGACCGGGTCACCCGTGGCCGGAGCCGGCGAGAGCGCCGTCCGCACCCTCAGCCGGCCTGCGTCTGCCTCGGCGGCGCGGGCGTCGACCACGGCGGCGGCGACCCGGTCGAGGTCGAAGCCCTCCCACCGCTCGAGACCGCGCTCGCCGGTCGCCAGGGTGAGCAGGCCGTCGATCAATCGCTCCTGCTCGGCCTCGAGGCGGAGTGCCTCACCGCAGGCCTCCCGGAGGCTCGCCACCGTGGCCTCCGGATCGGCGACGGCGACCTGGAGGAGTGCCCGCTCGGCGGCGAGCGGGGTCCGCAGCTCGTGCGAGGCGTTGGCGACGAAGTGACGCTGGGACTCGAAGGAGGCCTCGAGCCGGCCGAACAGCTCGTCGAGCGTGCTGCCGAGCTCGGTCAGCTCGTTCTCAGGAGAACCGAGGTCGAGGCGACGGTTCAGGTTCGTGGCCGAGATCTCGCGGGCGGTCGCCGTGATCGTCCGGAGCGGCCGGAGCACGCGGCCGGCGATCGCCCACCCGAGCAGGACGGACAGGACCCCCATGATGCCGAGCGCCAGCACCGAGAAGACGGCGAGTTGGTGGAGGTCTGTCCCGTGCTGGGAGGCCGCCACCTGACCGAGGGCGGGACGGCTGGCGGAGAAGGTCACGGGTGCCTCCCGGGAGCTCGAGCCCACGCCGCCCACGACGAGGAGGAGCAGCGCTGCGCCGGAGCCGAGGAAGAGGGCCCCGTAGAGCACCGCCAGCCGGGCCCGAAGTGACTTGCGAAGGCTCCTCACGAAGGCGGTGAGGGCTCCGGGGCCTGCCGGGGAGGAAGCAGTCGAGGTGAGAATCGGGGTCGCCATCACGCTCCTTGCACGCGGTAGCCGCCCTCGCGGACGGTCTCGATGATCGGGGGGTCGCCGAGCTTCAACCGGAGGCGGCGGACGGTCGTCTTCACCGCGGTCGTGAAGGGGTCGGCCGCCTCGTCCCAGACGCGCTCGAGTAGCTCCTCGGCCGACACGACCCGTCCGCTTCGCGCGAGAAGGCACTCGAGGAGCGAGAACTCCTTCGTGGTGAGGTCGAGGCGCCGGCCGCCCCGCGTCGCCAGGCGGCGCGCCGGGTCGAGCGACAGGTCCCCGAGCAAGAGGACGGGCGGCACCGGCGAGCCCGAGCGGCGCCCGAGCGCCCGCACACGAGCGACGAGCTCGGCGAAGTCGAACGGCTTGCCGAGGTAGTCGTCGGCGCCGATCTCGAGCCCGTCCACACGGTCGCGGACCGTGCTCGCCGCCGTCAGCATGAGCACCCGTCCCTCGAAGCGTGCCGCCACGAGCTGGCGGCAGACCTCGTCTCCGTGCACCCCGGGCAGGTCCCGGTCCAGCACCACCACGTCGTAGCGCGTCCCCACCAGCCTGCGGAGCGCCTCGGCACCGTCGAGGGCGAGGTCGACCGCCATCCCCTCACGGCGCAACCCGGTCGCGATCGAGCGCCCGAGCAACTCGTGGTCTTCGGCGACGAGGACTCTCATAGCGGCACGATCCTGCCAGGCTCCCGGTGTCAGGACGGTGTCAGCGGAGGACACCGTGGCGACACCGACCGAAGCGTAGGCCTCGACCATGAGCTCCGTGATCGAGACAGAACTGCTGACAAAGCGCTACCGGCGGCGGGCGGCGCTGGCCGACTGCACCCTGCAGGTGCCGGCCGGCAGGGTCGTCGGCCTCGTCGGCCCGAACGGCGCCGGCAAGACGACCCTGCTCCACCTCGCCGTCGGGCTGCTCGCCCCGAGCTCCGGCCGCATCACGGTGCTCGGACGTGAGCCGGGTGAGGCGGAGGCCCTGTCGAAGGTGGGCTTCGTGGCCCAGGACACACCGGTGTACCCGACCCTCACCGTCGGTGAGCACCTGCGCCTCGGGGCGTGGACGAACCCTCGGTTCGACACTGCCCTCGCCGCCTCGCGCACCGCCCGGCTCGGGCTCGACCCGCGCCAGCGGGCAGGGAAGTTGTCCGGGGGGCAGCGGGCCCAGCTGGCGCTCACGCTGGCGGTCGCCAAGCGGCCCCGCCTGCTCGTCCTCGACGAGCCCGTCGCCAGCCTCGACCCGCTCGCCCGGCGTGAGTTCCTCGCCGCCCTCGCCGACGTGGCGCAGGAGGCAGACGTCAGCATCCTGCTCTCCTCCCACCTCGTGGGCGACCTCGAGCAGGTGTGCGACGAGATCGTCGTCCTCGTGGCGTCCCGGGTGCAGGTGGCAGGGCCGATCGACCGCCTGCTCGCCAGCCACCGGCTCCTCGCCGGGCCGCCGGGGAGACCGGCCGAGCTCGACGGCGCCTCGCTCGTCGAGGCCCGCGACACAGCCGTCTCGAGCATCCTCCTCGTGAAGGACGCCGCCCTCGTCGAGGACCCGGCCTGGACCGAGACGCCGGCGTCGCTCGAAGACCTGGTGCTCGGCTACATGAGCCGGGCCGGTTCGCATGCCCCCGGCGGGGTCGGCGCCCCCCTCGCCACCCTCGGAGGTCGACCGTGACCAGCCTCACGCTCCGCCAGTTCCGCACCCAGGGGGTCGTGGCCGCCTCCGGGCTGGCACTGCTCGCGGCGCTGGTCCTCGCGACCGGGCCGCATCTCGCCAGCCTCTATGCCCAGACCCTGCGGGCGTGCAGCGCGCATGGCGACTGCGGACAGCAGCTCAGCTTCTTCAGCCGCGACGACACCACGCTGCGCAACTGGCTAGACGCCGTCGTCATCGCCGTGCCGGGGCTCATCGGCATCTTCTGGGGCGCACCGCTCGTCGCCCGGGAGCTCGAGTCGGGCACCTACCGCCTCGCCTGGACCCAGAGCGTCACCCGGACGAGATGGGTCGCCGTGAAGCTGGCGGTCGTCAGCCTCGCCGCCATGGCGGTGGCCGGCCTCACGAGCCTCGCCGTCTCCTGGTGGGCGAGCCCTCTCGATGCCGCCTCGCAGAACGTCTTCGGGAGTTTCGATTCGCGCGGCATCGTGCCGATCGGGTACGGCGCCTTCGCCTTCTGTCTCGGCGTCGCCGGCGGCGTGGTGATCCGCCGCTCACTTCCCGCCATGGCGACGGTGCTCGCCGGCTTCACCGGGATACGCCTGGGCGTCGACGAGCTCGTGCGGCCGTATCTGCTCTCCCCGGTGGGTGCCAGGTCCCCCTTAGCCTGAATCC
>JAKACF010000182.1 GCA_021821585.1 Actinomycetes bacterium | reverse complement strand
CAAGGGAGACAGGGTCCAGGTCCTCCAGGGCAAGGACAGGGGCAAGATCGGAGAGGTGATGCGGGCGATCCCCACCGAGCAGAAGGTGATCGTCGAGGGCGTCAACATCGCCAAGCGCCACCAGCGTGCGACGAACGCCACCATGCAGGGCGGCATCATCGACAAGGACATGCCGCTGCACGTCTCCTCGGTCGCCCTCGTCTGCTCGCAGTGCGGGCCGACGAGGGTCGGGTACCGCCACGACGAGCAGGGCCGCAAGACCCGCGTCTGCAAGAAGTGCGGAGGCCAGCTGTGAGCGCCGCGACCGAGACCGTGCGGCCCCGCCTGCGCGAGCGCTACGAGTCGAGCGTGCGACGTGAGCTCGGCGAGCGGCTCGGGCTCCCGAACGTCATGCAGGTGCCGCGGCTCGAGAAGATCGTCATCAACATGGGCGTCGGCCGGGCCACCCAGCAGCAGTCGCTGCTCGAGGGTGCGGTCCGCGACCTCGAGGTGATCGCCGGCCAGCGCCCCGTCGTGACGAAGGCCCGCCGTTCGATCGCCGGCTTCAAGCTGCGCCAGGGGCAGTCGATCGGCTGCATGGTGACGCTGCGAGGCGACCGCATGTGGGAGTTCCTCGACCGGCTGATCTCGCTCGCCATCCCCCGCGTCCGTGACTTCCGCGGACTCTCGCCCCGGTCGTTCGACGGCCACGGCAACTACACCTTCGGGGTCACCGAGCAGCTGATCTTCCCCGAGATCGATTACGACAAGGTCGACACGACCCGTGGCATGGACATCACGATCGTGACGACCGCCCGCACCGACGATGAAGGCCGCGCCCTGCTCGAGGCCTTCGGGTTCCCGTTCCGACGCGAAGGGCAGTGAGCCGGAGATGGCGAAGAAGGCACTGATCGAGAAGCAGCAGCGCACCCCGAAGTTCAAGGTTCGGGGCTACACCCGGTGCCGCCGATGCGGTCGACCGCACTCGGTGTTCCGCAAGTTCGGCCTGTGCCGGATCTGCCTGCGCGAGCTGGTTCACGCCGGGGAGGTCCCCGGGGTTACCAAGGCGAGCTGGTGAGAGGAGGCATCACGAGATGACGATGACCGACCCGATCGCCGACATGCTGACGCGTGTCCGCAACGCGAACGTCGCCATGCACGACTCGGTGCGCATGCCGAGCTCGAAGCTGAAGGAGTCCCTCGCTGCCATCTTGCAGCGGGAGGGCTACATCGCCGGCTTCGAGACGACCGACGACCCCGGTCGGCCCGGCAGGGTGCTCGAGATCCAGCTCAAGTACACCAACGAGCGTGACCGGGTGATCGGCGGGCTGAAGCGCGTCTCCAAGCCGGGGCTGCGCATCTACGCCCGGGCCGACAAGCTGCCCCGGGTCTACGGGGGCCTCGGCGTCGCCGTGCTCTCGACGAGCCAGGGGCTCATGACCGACCGGGAGGCGCGCCAGCGCAAGGTCGGCGGGGAGGTCCTCTGCTATGTCTGGTGACCGCTCCCACGCGACGAAGGAGGACCGCTGATGTCGCGCATCGGCAAGATGCCGATCGCCATTCCGGGCGGCGTCGAGGTGAGCCAGCAGGCCCGCCGGATCATGGTGAAGGGTCCCCAGGGCACCCTCGAGCGGGAGCTGCCCGGTGAGATCACCGTTCGCCAGGAGGACTCGAGCCTCCTCGTCGAGCGGCCGAACGACGAGCGCGAGAACCGCGCGCTCCACGGGCTCACCCGCTCGCTCGTCGCCAACATGGTGACCGGCGTCACGGCCGGCTACCAGAAGGACCTCGAGATCGTCGGGGTCGGGTACCGGGCGACCTCGAAGGGCCCGAACCAGATCGAGCTGGCGCTCGGCTTCAGCCACCCCGTGGTGGTCGACGCACCCGAGGGTATCTCGTTCGAGGTGCCGGCGCCGACCCGCATCACGGTGAGGGGCATCGACAAGGAGAAGGTGGGGCAGGTCGCCGCCGACATCCGCAAGATCCGCAAGCCGGAGCCCTACAAGGGCAAGGGCGTGCGGTACGCGGGTGAGGTGGTGCTGCGCAAGGCCGGGAAGGCTGCGAAGTAGCTATGAGCTCGACACGACGCACCCATGAGCTGAAGGCGCGGCGCCACCGGCGCGTGCGCCGCAAGATCGCCGGGACGGCCGAGCGGCCGCGCCTCGCGGTCTTCCGCTCGAACCGCCACATCGTGGCCCAGGTCATCGACGACGGTGCCGGCCGCACGCTGGCGGCCGCCTCGACGGTCGAGGCCGCCCTCAGGACCGAGGCCACGGGCAACGCCACCGCGGCCGCCACCGTCGGCCGCCTCATCGCCGAGCGCGCCAAGGCTGCCGGTGTCGACAAGGTGGTCTTCGACCGTGGCGGCGCCCGCTACCACGGCCGGGTCGCCGCCCTGGCCGACGCCGCCCGCGAAGCCGGATTGGAGCTGTAGATGCCCGAGAGCCAGTACGAAGAGCGCACCATCAAGGTCAACCGCGTGGCGAAGGTCGTTAAGGGCGGCCGTCGCTTCTCCTTCACCGCCCTCATGGTCATCGGCGACGGCAACGGCCGCGTCGGCCTCGGCTACGGCAAGGCGAAGGAGGCCGGCCTGGCGGTGCAAAAGGGCATCGACGAGGCCCGCAAGAACATGTTCGACGTCCCCCTCGCCGGCTCGACGATCACCCACCCGATCCTCGGTCGGGCCGGGGCGGGTCGGATCCTGCTGAAGCCGGCCGCCCCCGGCACCGGTGTGATCGCCGGCGGGGCCGCCCGCGCCATCCTCGAGATGGCGGGGATCCACGACGTCGTCGCCAAGTCGCTCGGCACCTCGAACGCCATCAACGTGGCGCACGCCACCATCGCAGGCCTCAAGTCCCTGAAGCGGCCCGACGAGGTGGCCCGGCTCCGCGACAAGTCGCCCGACGAGGTCGCCCCGGCCGGCATGCTGCGGGCCTACGAGGAGCGGCGCCGGCTCGGCCGGGCCGCCGCCCAGGTGGAGGCGAGCTGATGGCCGCCAAGGAGTCCGACGGCGCCATGATCGTCGTCACCCAGGTCAAGTCCGCCATCGGCACCAAGCCGAAGCACCGGGGCACGCTGCGCGCCCTCGGGCTCGGGCGGATCGGCAAGTCGAACGTCCTGCCGGACCGGCCGGAGATCCGCGGCATGATCGCCCGCGTCCCGCACCTCGTGAGCGTGGACGCTGCCGGTGCCGGCGACAAAGGAGGCACGAAGTGAAGGTCCACGAGCTCGCCCCGGCCCCCGGGGCACGCCGCTCCCGCCGCCGCGTCGGCAGGGGCATCGCCGGCAAGGGAGGAAAGACGGCCGGCCGTGGCACGAAGGGGCAGAAGGCCCGCGGCCAGGTGAAGCCCCGCTTCGAGGGCGGCCAGCTCCCCCTCACCCAGCGCATCCCGAAGCTGCGCGGCTTCGCCAACCCCTTCCGGATCGAGTACAACGTCGTCAACCTCGGCGTCCTCGAGGGCCTCGAGGAGACCGAGATCACGCCCGAGAGCCTGAAGGCCGCCGGCATCGTCCACCACAAGGGCCTCGTCAAGGTCCTCGGGGAGGGCGAGCTGACCCGCGCCATCCGCGTCTCGGCGCACGCCTTCTCCCGCTCGGCCCGCGAGGCCATCGAGGCGGCGGGCGGGACGGCGACCGTCGTCGACAAGCCGTTCGGGGATCGCAGGCCGCCCGCTCAGGGCAACGCCCTCGCCAACCGCTAGGGTACGAAGGCCGTCCGTCGACCGCCCCCGAGGCGTGACCGGGGAGGGCGGCGCCGCCAAGGAGAGAAATGCTCGCGAGTTTCCGCAACATGTTCCGGGTCGCAGACCTTCGCAACAAGGTCCTGTTCACCCTGCTCGTGATTGCGATCTACCAGTTCGGCACGAACGTGCCGATCCCCGGCGTCGACTTCGCGAAGATCGAGCACATCACCAATGCCGCCCGTAGCAACGGGATCATCGGCTACCTGAGCCTGTTCGCCGGCACGGGGCTCTCCAAGGCGGCCGTGCTCGGCCTCGGGATCATGCCGTACATCACGGCGTCGATCATCGTCCAGCTGCTCACCCCGGTCATCCCGAAGTTCGACCAGTGGCGCGACCAGGGGGCGGTCGGCCAGCGCAAGCTGACCCAGGCGACCCGCTACCTGACGGTCGGTCTCGCCCTCATGCAGTCTTCGGGGATCGTCTTCCTCTACCACTCCGGCCGGCTGTTCGCGAGCTCCGGCCTGAGCGCCGCCCAGGCCGACCTCATCCCGGACTTCACCTGGCCACGGGTGCTGTTCATGATCCTCGTGCTCACCGCCGGGACGGCCTTTGTGATGTGGCTCGGCGAGATGATCACCCAGCGGGGCATCGGCAACGGGATGTCGCTGCTCATCTTCTCGAACGTCATCAGCGCCATCCCGATCTACGGCCAGTTCATCAAGAACGACCGGGGGTGGCTCGGCGTCGCCATCGTGGTCGCCATCTGCCTGCTGCTCATCACGGCGATCGTCTTCATGGAGCAGGGCCAGCGCCGGATCCCGGTCACCTTCGCCAAGCGGGTCCAGGGCCGGCGCATGTACGGCGGCCAGAGCACCTACATCCCGCTCAAGGTGAACCAGGCCGGCGTCATCCCGATCATCTTCGCGAGCTCACTGCTCTACATCCCGGTGCTGCTCTCGAACGTGATCCCCTGGTCGACCTACCGCAACTGGGTGAACCACAACCTGCTCAACCCGATCGACGGCGTCTACCTCGTCGTCTACGGGGTCCTCATCGTCCTGTTCACCTTCTTCTACGTCCACGTCCAGTTCGACCCGTACCAGCAGGCGGACCAGATCCGCAAACAGGGCGGGTACATCCCGGGCTTCCGCCCCGGGCCCCCCACCGAGCGGTACCTCTCTCGGATCCTCAACCGGTTGACGCTGCCTGGCAGCCTGTTCCTGGCCTTTGTCGCGCTCATCCCTTCGGTGCTCCTCCGAAGCTGGCATGTGAACAACATCCCGTTCTTCGGGACAACCCTGCTCATCGCCGTGGGCGTCGCCCTCGAGACGATGAAGCAGATCGACAGCCAGTTGATGATGCGCAACTATCAGGGCTTCCTCCAGTAAGTGATACCGGGCGGCCGCCTCGTCGTCCTAGGAAAGCAGGGGGCGGGGAAGGGGACCCAGTGCGTGCGGCTGTCGCACCACTACATCGTCCCCCACATCTCGACCGGTGACATGCTGAGGGCGTCGGTGAAGGCCAAGACCACCCTCGGCCTCGAGGCCCGCCGCTACATGGACGCCGGCGAGCTGATCCCCGACGAGATCGTCCTCAAGATGGTGGGCGAGCGGCTCGACCAGGACGACACCCGGACGAGGGGCTTCGTCCTCGACGGCTTCCCCCGAACGGTGGCCCAGGCACAGGGGCTCGAGGAGCTGCTCGCACCGACCGAGCTGGACCTCGCCATCGACCTCGAGGTCCCGACCGAGCTCGTCCTCACCCGGCTGGCGAGCCGGAGGGTGTGCGAGGACTGCGGGACGATCTACTCGACGACCCAGCGCCCGAGCGTGGACTGGATCTGCGACATCTGCGGCGGCGAGGTCGTCCAGCGCGAGGACGACACCGAGGAGGCGATCCGGCGGCGCCTCGACCTCTACGAGACCGAGACGGCGCCGCTCATCGAGTGGTACTCGACCGACGGCAAGCTCGTCCAGATCCCCGGCGTCGGCCACCCTGACGAGGTCTTCGACCGCATCGTCTCCGAGATCGAGTCCCGCCGCCAGGCGGGGGGCTTCGGTCCGCCGATGCGGGGGGAGGCGAGCCCGTCGTGAGGCGGACGCCGGCAGAGCTCGACAAGATGCGTCGTGCGGGGCGCGTGGTCGCCGAGATCCTCGAGACGACGAGGGCGGCCATCCGGCCCGGGATCACCACCCGGGACCTCGACCTCGTCGCGAGAGAGGTCCTCGAGCGGCGCGACGCCCGCTCCAACTTCCTCAACTACCACGGCTTCCCCGCCACGATCTGCACCTCGCCGAACGACATGATCGTGCACGGCATCCCCGGGGACTACCGCCTCGAGGAGGGCGACATCATCTCGATCGACTGCGGGGCGATCATCGAGGGCTACCACGGCGACGCCGCCTACACCGCCCCCGTCGGGACGGTGAGCGCCGAGGCGACCCGCCTCATGGAGGTGACCCGGACGAGCCTGTGGGCGGGCATCGACCAGCTGCACGAGGGCAACCGGCTGCACGAGGTCGGCCGGGCGGTGCAGGAGGTGGCCGAGAAGGCCGGCTTCTCGGTCGTGCGCAACTACGTCGGCCACGGCATCGGCACGGCCATGCACGAGCAGCCGAGCGTTCCGA
>JAKACF010000181.1 GCA_021821585.1 Actinomycetes bacterium | reverse complement strand
CCGGCTGGCGGGGGAGGGATGACTGCGTGGGTGCCGCTGCCGTCGTCGCGTCCGGGAAGAGGTGCGCGAACCGACGGCGGCAGGTGAGCGTGCGGGCCTAGCGGAGCGGGCGGATGCAGGTACGACGCCGGTCCTCCCGGCTGCTCCGGCCATTCGAGTGGCTCGACGACCAGCTGAGAGTCTCGAAGGGTCGCCAGCTGCTCAACCACATCTTCCCGGACCACTGGTCCTTCATGCTGGGCGAGATCGCCATGTACTCGTTCATCCTGCTCGTCCTCACCGGCGTCTTCCTCGCCCTCTACTTCGTCCCCTCGGACGCGGTGGTGACCTACAAGGGCTTCTACGCCCCGCTGCACGGCGTGAAGATGTCGGAGGCCTACCAGTCGGTCGTCAACCTCTCGTTCAAGGTGCGGGCCGGCCTGCTCATGCGCCAGGTCCACCACTGGGCGGCCAACATCTTCATCGGCGCCATCGTCGTCCACATGATGAGGGTCTTCTTCACCGGCGCCTTCCGCCGGCCGCGCACGATCAACTGGCTCATCGGGGCCACGATGCTCGCCCTCGCCATCTTCAACGGCTTCCTCGGCTACTCGCTCGCCGACGACCTGCTGTCGGGCATCGGGGTGCGGATCGCCTACTCGATCGTCGAGTCGATCCCCGTCGTCGGGAGCTACCTCGCGACCTGGCTGTGGGGCGGCAACTTCCCCGGGCACGTCATCGACACCCGGTTCTTCCTCTTCCACGTCTTCATCCTCCCGCTCCTCATCGCAGGGCTCTTGGCGGCGCACCTCATGCTCGTGTTCTTCCAGGAGCACACCGAGTTCAAGAAGAAGGGGGCCTCCGAGGACACCATCACCGGCACCCCGCTGTTCCCCGGCTTCATGGCGAAGTCGTTGGGCTTCATGTTCATGTGCTGGGGCGTCATCACGATGCTCGGCGCCTTCGTCGAGATCGACCCGATCTGGAAGTACGGGCCCTTCGCCGCCTACAAGGCGTCCGACGCCGCCCAGCCGGACTGGTACATGGGCTGGCTCGAGGGGGCGCTCCGGATCTGGCCGCCCTGGGAGACCGTCTTCCCGGGCCACATGATCCCCGTCGCCTTCTACCCGGCGGTGCTGCTGCCGCTCCTCACCTGGGTGCTCATCTACTCCTGGCCCTTCCTGGAGGAGCACTTCACCGGGGACCGGCGGCACCACAACCTGCTCGACCACCCGAGGGACCGGCCCTTCAGGACCGCCTTCGGGGTCTGGGCCTTCTCCTTCTACTTCATCCTGTTCATCGCCGGCGGTGACGACGTGCTCACGAACTTCTTCCAGGTCTCCCTGAGCGACGTCGTGTGGGGCTTCCGGATCTCGATCCTCGTCCTGCCCGTCGTCGCCGGCGTCGTCGCCCACCGGATCTGCATCGAGCTGCAGCGCAAGCCGCCGCGGACCAAGCGCCCGCGCTACGTGGTCGTCGAGCGGGCCGAGGCCGGCTACTACGCCACGGCCGAGGGCCTCCCGGTCCCCGGCAAGGAGGAGCTCGAGCCGATCGAGGTCAAGAAGCTCGGGGACGACGCCGCCGAGAAGGTGGACACGACGCCCGGGGCCCGCTTCGACCTCGAGACCGCGAGCCAGCGCCAGTCGCACGACAAGTGATGGCCGCCCTCGTGGCGGAGCCGGTCCGCCTGCAGGTGCTCCTCACCGGGTTCGAGGCCTCGCCCGCCGCCCTGGCGGCCGACGCCGCCATCGGGCTCGTCGCCCTCTGGTACGGCTCGGCCGTGGTCGTGCTCCGCCGCCGCGGCCGGAGATGGCCGGGGCTGTCGACCGCATGCTTCCTCTCGGGGCTGGCGCTCGTCTTCGTCGGGGTCGGCTCGGGGCTGGCGGCCTACGACGACGTCAACTTCTCGGCCCACGTCGTCCAGCACATCGTCCTCATGATGGTGGCCCCTCCGCTCGTCGTCCTCGGGCGGCCGCTCACCCTCGTGCTGCAGAGCTCGCCGCGCCGGCTCCAGTCGGCCGGCGCCAGGGCGGTGCGCAGCGACCTCGTCCGGCACCTCACGGGCTCGGCCGCCGGTGTCGCCTACTACGGCTTCATGTGGGCCTACTTCTTCACGCCGCTGTACTCCTGGAGCGTCCGCTCCGAGCCCGTCCACGACGGTGTGCACGGGCTGCTCGTCCTGCTCGGGCTCGCCTACTGGCAGTTCGTCCTGGCGCCGGACCGGACCCCGCACCAGGCGACCCACTTCCGGCGGATCGGCGCCATCATCCTCGGGATGCCGGTCGAGATGTACCTCGGCTTCGCCCTCCGCGGCCTCGACCACCCGGTCGGCCCCGGCACGACGACGGCCTCGACCCAGGCCGGGGGGCTCGTCTTCTGGTGGCTGTCGATGCTCGTCTCCGGCGTCGCCCTGGCGGTCGCCGTCGGCCAGTGGATGGTGGCCGACGAGCGGGCCGCCCGGCGGCTCGACGCCGTCGCCGAGCGAGCGGTCGCCGACGAGTGGTCGCCCTCCGGCTACGAGGAGGCCGCCCGCTTCCCGTCGTCCTCCGGCCAGGCCGGGATCTCCCGGGGCTGACCGGCACGGGGGAGGAAGTCGGGCGCCTTCGGGTCGACTGCGCCGCTCACGAGCATCCGCGTCCGCAGCTTGCGGTCCCTCACCCACAGGTAGGTCCCGAAGACCACCGGGACCGGGACGAGGATGCCGAACCAGGGTCCGTAGACCGCCGCCGCGCCCGTGAGCAGGACGGCGAGGCCGAAGGCGAGCGCCGGCGAGGCGGAGGTCGGCCAGGCGAAGGCTCCGCGGTGCACCGGCGAGCGGCGGTTGGTGAGCATGACGACGAACGCGGTCGTCCAGATGACGAAGACGGCCCAGCCCCACAGCGCCACGTCCACCCAGGGCTCGTGGTCGGCCGCGTTCAAGATGAGCAGGACCGCCAGCAGGCTCCCCCAGAAGGCGACGACCTTCGGACCGCTCACCTTCTTCGTCATGGCGCTGATCTCCTCACCTCACCGGAACCGTCCCCTCCCGACTTCACGTACCCCGCGCCCCGGGCGGAGACCTCCTCGGGTCTCCGGTCGGGGCTGGCCTTGGCCTGCTTCCAGTCCAACAGCGGGGCGAAGCCCTTCACAGGCGGGATGCCGGCGGGGAAGTTGAACTCCGGCGGAGGCGATGTCGTCGCCCACTCGAGGGTGAGACCGTCCCAGGGGTCCGCCGGGGCGGGCACGCGCCGGCGGAAGGCCTCGCCCACGTTCACGACGAGCACCACCATCGAGAGACCGAGCACGCCTGCGCCGATGCTCGAGATGAGGTTCAAGAGGTGGAACTGGGCCGGGTAGTGAGCCACGCGCCGGGGCATCCCGAGGTAGCCCATCACGAACATCGGGAGGAAGGTGGTGTTCGTGCCGAGCGCCATCAGCCAGAAGTGCACCTTGCCGAGGCGGTCGGAGAGCATCCGGCCCGTCGCCTTCGGGAACCAGTAGTAGAAGCCGGCGAAGAAGCCGAAGACGCTGCCGGCGAACAGCGTGTAGTGGAAGTGCGCCACGACGAAGTACGAGCCGTGGAACTGGTAGTCGAGCGAGGGCGAGGCGAGCATGATCCCCGACAGCCCCCCGATCAGGAACTGGGGGATGAAGGCGAGGGCGAACAGCATCGGCGTCTTGTAGCGGATCTTCGCCCCGATGAGGGTGCTGAGAAAGCCGAAGTACTCGATGCCCGCCGGGACGCTCAAGGCGGTGGAGGTGGCCGAGAAGTACTCGTTCGACTCCTGGCCGGTCGTGAACATGTGGTGGCCCCAGACCGACATCGACATGGCCGAGAAGAGAAGGAGGGCGATCACCGTGGCGGTGTAGCCGACGTACTTGCGCTGCCCGAAGGTCTGGATCACCTCGATCACGCAGCCGACGAAGGGGAAGAACATGATGTACACGACCGGGTGGCCGTAGAACCAGAAGAGGTTCTGGTACTGCAGGTTCGGCAGGTCGGAGGTGAACAGCCGCGGGTCGATCCGGGCGGCCGTGATCATGCCCATGGCGCCGATGAGGGAGGGGAAGGCGGCCACCCCCATCATGCAGGTCACGAGCTCGGACCAGGTGAACAGCGGCAGGCGCAGCATCGACATGCGGGGCGCCCGCATCCGCACGACGGTCCACAGCACGCAGATCGACCAGAACAGGCTGGCGAAGCCGGCGAGGGCGGCCGCCGCCACCCACATGTCCATCCCCTTGCCTGGCGTGTAGCGGGTGTCGGAGAGCGGCAGGTAGGCGTACCACCCGTCGCTGCCCGGCCCGCTCGCCATGAGGAAGCCCGACAGGAGCAGCACGGCGCTCACGACGTAGGTGTAGAAGCCGAGGAGGGCGAGCCGGGGGAAGGCGATCCCGGGGGCGCCGACCTGCAGCGGGACGAGGTAGATCCCGAGCCCGAGGGCGATCGGCGTGATGACGAGGTAGATCATCCCCGAGCCGTGCAGGGTGAAGAACTGGTTGTACAGGCCCGTGCTGATGAGGCTCTGGCCCGGTGAGGCGAGGTCGGCCCGCATGGTGAGGGCGACGGCGCCGAAGACGAGGAAGAGCACCATGGCGCCGCCGAGCACGAGGAGGCCGATCACCTTGTGGTCGGTCGAGATGAGGATTTCGCTCAGCCGCTTGTGGCGGCGCTTCGGGAGCCGGGCCGACAGCTCGGTGACGCTCATGGGCGGGAGGCCGCCCGGCGGGTCTGTGCCGCCAGCCAGCTCGTGAAGGCGGCCGGGCTCACCGCCTTCACCTTGAAGTCCATCCGGTCGTGGTAGAGGCCGCAGTATTCGTCACAGCGCCCGTTGAACTCGCCGGTCCTCGTGAAGCGCAGGTCGAAGGTGTTGTAGTGGCCCGGGAAGGCCTCCTCCTTCCAGCCGGCGTAGGGCAGCCACCACTCGTGGACGACGTCGGCCGAGATGAGGGAGAAGTGGACGATCTCGTGGGTGGGCACGACGAGCACCGGAACCTGTGACGCGTTCTTGCACGTCCCGGTCACGGTGACCGGGGTGTGGTGGTAGCTGAAGGACCAGCACCACTGGAAGCCGGTGATCGTGACGCTCACCTGCGGCCGGCCGAGCGGGCGCCGCTCGGCGGCGTTGGCGTTGGCGACGTAGACGGCGAGGAAGGAGGCGATCCCGACGAGCACGAGCGCGTAGAGGGGCTCGAGGACGCTGTGCTTGCTCTTGGTCGAGGCCTCGTGGCCACGGCCGGCCCGGTAGCGGATCAGGGCGAAGGCGAGGAGGAGGGCGACGATGCCGAAGACGGTGAGGGCGATGATCGCGTACGGCCAGAAGACGTGACCGAACATCTGCCGAGTGTTCACCGGCTGGTTTTCTCCCTTGTCCTGTCGGGCTTCGGCGAGCGGAGCACTCGGCCGCACCACGCGGTTACCCACCCCCCGCGTCGGATACTCCAGCGGCCGGGCGCACCCGGGCGACGCCCGAGCCGGCCTGCCGAGCGGCTCGAGGCCGGCGCCGTCGGATCGACGGCCCGCCGGCGGTGCCGCTCAGAGAGGACGGACCTCCCGGAGGAAGTCGAGAAGGAGGCGGTTGACCTCCTCGGGCCGCTCCTGGGGGATCCAGTGCCCGCAGTCGGGGAGCACGTGGCTCGCGACGAGGCGGGGGAGCGTGGTGGCGAAGCGGGCGATCGCCCCGGACCCCCAGATCGTGGGGCCGTCCCGTTCGGCGCCGACGAACAGGCTCGGCACCTCGAGGGGGCGTCCCCGCCAGGCGGCGAGGTCGTCGACGTCGCGGTCCATGTTGCGGTAGCGGTTGAGCCCGCCCGTGAGCCCGGTCCGCTCGAACTCGGCGACGTAGACCTCGAGCTCGTCGCTCGAGAGGAAGGAGAGCCCGCCAGGCGGCGGCGCCAGGCGGTCGGCCAGGCGGGAGCCCCGGGGGACGAGGGCCATGGCGGCGCCGAGGCCGGGCGGCGCCTCGCCCGAGGCGCCGTAGTAGAAGCCGGTGAGGAAGTGGCGGAGGTCCTCCTCCGCCTCGGCCTCGAGGCGGCCCGGCTCCTGGAAGTAGTTCATGTAGAACTCCTGGTCCGGGCCGGCCAGCTCGGCGAAGACCTCCGTCGGCCGTCTCGAGCCCAAGGGGGCGTAGGGGACGCTCAGCATGGCCACGGCGCGGAACAGGTCCGGCCGGACGAGGGCGCTCGTCCAGGAGATGGGGGCGCCCCAGTCGTGCCCGACGAGGACGACCTCATCGGCGCCGAGGTGCGCCGCCACGGCCACGTTGTCGGCGACGTGGCGCAGCATGCGGTACTCCTCCACGGCCGCCGGCTTGCCCGACCGGCCGTATCCCCTGAC
>JAKACF010000180.1:382-6347 GCA_021821585.1 Actinomycetes bacterium | reverse complement strand
GGGGCCGTCGGCGGGCCGGAGCAGGCCGCCAGCAGTCCTGCCGCCACCAGCGAACCGAGCAGCGGGCGGACCGACCGCAGCAGCGAGCTCCGGCGGGACATGGCCCGACCCTACCGAGGCTCCGCCGCCGCGGGCCTCGCGGCCGGCCGGTGCCCGCTCATCGCAGCGTCCCGGTGGCGAACTGGAGCGCCAGGCTGACGCTCCCGACGGTCGCCCACAGCACCGCTCCGAGGGCGAGGGGCCGCAGCCCCGCGCGGCGGATCTCCCCGGGCCGCGTCGAGAGCCCGATGGCAGCCAGGGCGGCCGTGATCATCCAGGTGGCCGAGTCCGACAACCCGTGGTGGAAGCCGCTCGGGACGAGCCCGAGCGTGTTGGCGACGACGGCCGCCAGGAAGCCGAGGATGAACAGCGGCAGCACCCGGGCGAGCGAGAAGCGCGAGCTCGCCGGTGCGGCTCCGGGCGGGACCGCCGGCCCGCGCCGGCGCCGGAGGGCGGCGAGCCCGAGCGCGATGGGGATGATGGCGAGCGTGCGGGTCAGCTTCACCACGACGCCGTAGCCCGCGGCCGCATGGCCGTAGATGGTCGACGCCGCCACGACCGAGGAGAGGTCGTTGATGGCCGTCCCGCTCCACAGGCCGAAGGCGTGCTGGGAGAGCCCGAGCAGGTGGCCGAGGGTCGGGTAGGCCAGCACGGCGACGACGTTGAAGGTGAAGATCGTCGCCACGGCGTAGCTGACGTCGGCTTCCTCGGCGCCGATGACGGCGTCGGTCGCCGCGATCGCCGAGGCGCCGCAGATCGCCGTCCCCACGCCGATGAGGGTCGTGAGGTCCCGCGGCAGCCCGAGCAGGCGGCCGACCGCCCAGGCCGCCGCCAGGGCAGCGAGGAGGGTCCCGAGAAGGACCGGCAGGGAGGCGGCGCCGGCGACGAGCACCTGGCCGAGGGAGAGCCCGAGGCCGAGGACGACGATCGAGGCCTGCAGGACCCGCTTCGCGACGAAGGTGAGGCCGGGTCTCGCGCGTCGGGCCGGTGGGCGGAGCGTGGCGACGACGATCCCGATCACGATGGCCATGACCGGGGCGCCGATGACCGGGGCGAGCGTGCCGAGGAGGCTGGCCGCCACGGCGATGGCGGCCGCCAGGGCGGCTCCCGGGACGAGCGCCGCCACCGCATGGGGGAGCGAGCGGCGGGCGGACACCTCGAGTGGGCGGGCGGTGTGCGGGACGGCAGTATCGATGGACACGTTCCCTCCTTTCGCCCAAGGGTGAAGGCCGACGGGCCCGGCCGGAAGATGCCGTCTCCCGGTAGCGTTCTAAGCTTCGCTTATGCCCCTTCCCGACCCCGTGCCGGAGCTGGCCTCTCTCGACCTCCTCGTCTCGGTGAGCGAGCTCGGCTCCATCAGCGCGGCGGCCGGGGCGCACGGGATCACCCAGCCGGCCGCCAGCATGCGGCTGCGCAAGCTGGAACAGGTGCTCGGCATCCAGCTGCTCGAGCGGGCGGCGACCGGCTCCCGGCTCACCCCCGCCGGCGAGGCAACGGTCGAGTGGGCGGCGCCGGTCCTGCATGGGATCGAGTCGCTGCTCGTCGGGGCGTCGGCGCTCCGCAGGTCGGCGCGCTCCAGCCTGCGCCTGGCGGCCAGCATGACGGTGGCCGAGTACCTCGTCCCGACCTGGCTCGGCCGGCTGGCGAGTGGGCGGGGCAGCCCCAGCGTGTCGCTCGAGATGGGCAACACCGCGGCCGTCGCCGGGCTCGTCGCCGCAGGGCGGGCGGACCTCGGCTTCATCGAGGGTGCACGCCCTCCCGGGCGCCTGTCGTTCCGGGACCTGCTCGAGGACGAGCTCGTGGTCGTCGTCGGCCCGTCGCATCCCTGGGCCCGACGGCGCCGGGCGCTCTCGCCCGCCGAGCTCGCCCGTACGGCGCTCCTCGTGCGGGAGGAGGGCTCGGGGACCCGCCAGGTCCTCGCCGAGGCGCTCGCCGAGCACGGCCTCGAGGTGGTGAGCGCCATGGAGCTCGGCTCGACGACCGCCATCAAGGCGGCGGCCGCCAGCGGGGCCGGGCCGGCGGTGCTCTCGGCGCTGGCGGTGTCAGACGAGCGGGAGTCCGGCACGCTCGTCGCGGTGCCCTGCGAGGGACTGCTCCTGCGCCGCGTCATCCGGGCGGTGTGGTCAGGGCGCCTCGGACCCGTGGCGGCCCGGCTCCTCGCCATCTCCGCCGGTCGCCACCCGGCGGCAGGGCAGGGCTGAGCGCTGGTGGCGGCTCAGCGCCGGCGACGGGTGCTCGACCGGGCGGCGGAGGGCTCGGCCGGTGGCCGCTCCTCTCTCGGCATGGCGCGGAAGACCGTCCGTGGGGCCGCCGTGCGCCCCCTGCCGTAGGCGTCGACCGTTCCCCACCGCCCGGGGATCTCGAGGAGCTCGATCCAGCCGAGCGTGTCGGGCAGCACCGGGTCGACGACGAGGTGGCCGTCGATCGGCTCGAGGCCGAGCATGGTGCGCAGCAGGAGCAGCGGCGTGCCGGCGGACCAGGCCTGCGGCGAGCAGGCGGTCGGGTAGCGCACGGGATAGCGGGTCATGGCCCGCGTGTAGCCGGCGAAGGCCTCCGGGAGCCGTCCGAGGAAGAACTCCGCCGCGTCCAGGACCCCGGCCGCCACCCTCGCAGCCTCCTCCTTGTAGCCGTAGCGGCGCAGTCCCCAGGCGATGATCGAGTTGTCGAAGGGCCAGACCGTCCCGACGTGGTACCCGACGGGGTTGTACCGCCCCTCTCCGACCGCCAGGGTGCGGACGCCCCAACCGGAGAAGAGGCGGTCGCCCATGAGGTGGGCGACGACGGCCGGCGCCTTGTCCTCGTCGACGATCCCGCTCCAGAGCAGGTGCCCGATGTTGGAGGTGAGCGAGTCGACCCTCCTGCCGTCGGCGTCGAGGGCGACGGCGAAGTACTCCCCGTCCCCGACCCAGAAGTCCTCGTTGAAGCGTGCCTTCAACGACTCGGCCTCCTTCTCGAGGCGGTCGGCCAGCCCCCCGTCGTGCCAGACCAGCCGGGCGAGGCGCGCCGCCCTCACCTTGGCGTCGTAGGCGTAGCCCTGCAGCTCGCAGGTCGCCCGGGGGAAGCCCGGAAGGCGGCCGTCGTGGTAGGAGATCGAGTCCCAGGAGTCCTTCCAGCACTGGTTCTCGAGCCCGGTCTCCCGGTTGCGGGTGGCGTAGGAGACGTAGCCGTTGTGCTGCAGGTCGGCGTAGTGGTCGATCCAGCCGAGGGCGGCTCGCGCCTCGAACTCGAGCTCGGCGACGAGCTCGACGTCGCCCGTCCAGCGCTCGTACTCGTCGAGCAGCACGACGAACAGCGCCGTCGCGTCGGCGTTCCCGTAGTAGGGCGAGTGAGGACGCTCCTCGAAGGCGGTCAGCTCCCCCACGCGCATCTCGTGGATGATCCGGCCGGGGTCCTCGTCCCGGAAGTCGTCGATCCGCGTGCCCTGGCGCTCGGCGAGCGCCCGCAGGGTCGTGGCGGCGAGCTCGGAGGCGAACGGCAGCGCCTGCAGGCTCGTGAAGATGCTGTCGCGGCCGAACATCGCCATGAACCACGGCAGACCGGCGGCCGGCAGCGACCGGCCGGGCATCGTCCTCGGAGCGAACCGCAACGCCGCCAGGTCGACCAGGCTGCGGAAGTAGGTCAGCTTCAGCATCCCCGAGTCGCTCTGCAGGTCGGGCGCGGCGGCGACCCAGGCCTGGACGGCCTCCCGCTCGAGGGACGCGTCGGGTCGGCGTCGGGGGTGGCGCTTCGTCCCGCCGGGGTCGCCGAGCGCCCGGACGTCGAGGCGCACCCGCCAGATGTCGTGGGGGGCGATCGTCGCCCGGAAGACGAGCGACGACCCCTTCACCGAGGCCGGCTCGGAGGCGGAGATGCGGGTCCCCTTGTAGAAGGTCTCCCGCCGGTAGCCGAGGACGAGCTGGCCCCCTCTCGCGTGGTGCTCGTAGCTGCCCTTCTTCTCGAGGGCGTCCTTCATCTCGAAGATGTCGGCGAAGTCGCTCGCCGCCTCCAGCGCGACCTCGACCTCCACCGTGCGGTCCTCGTGGTTCATGACGGCGAGGGCATCCTCGAAGCCGTCGCTCGCGACCGTGCGCGTGCGGATGACCGAGATCGGCGCGTCGACGTAGACCGTTCCGGTCCCCGGCACGAGGAAGAACCGCGTCTCGAAGTACTGCAGGTCGTCGGTCGACAGCGCGTTGAGGGGGCGGCCGTCGAGAGTGAGCAGCCACCTCGACAAATGCCGCGTGTCGCCGGCGAAGAAGCCCATCGGGTCGGTCGGCGAGGCGTCGACGTCGCCGTTGCGACCGCTCACGACGAAGGTGCTCCCCTGGAGGATGTGGACGAGTTCCTCGCTCATCGTCGGCTCCCTGTCTTCGAGGCCCTTCCGGCGGCCCTCGGGGCCGGGGCCGGGAGGAGGCGTTGGAAGGTGGCGAGCAGGCCGAGGTCGCCCTCCAGCGCGACTGCCCCGCGCAGGATGGCCGTGACGGCGTTCTTGCGTCCCGACACGATCTCCTCGAAGAGCGCCTTGTCGGCGGTGAAGACGCAGTCGGCCGGAGCGTTCTCCTCCGAGACGAGGAGCCGGCCCTCGTGGCCGCGCACGAGCCAGCGCTCGACGGCGCCGTCCGCCGTCAGGTCGAAGCGGATCGTGCCCCGCATCTTGGCGACGAGGGCGCGGTTGGCGCCCCGGCCGACGGAGTCGAAGAACTCACGGGTCACGTCCGCCGGCTCGCCCCGTGGACGGGGTCGAGCCGGGCGGCGGGTGGTGGGGGGCATGGTGTCGTCGTCGGGGCCGGTCGCTCAGGAGGCGAGGGCCTTCTTCTTGGCCGCCTCGTACTCCTCGTCGCTGATCTTGCCGCGGTCCTTCAGGTCGGCCAGGGTCGCCAGTTCGTCGGTCGTCGACGTCTTGCCGTCCTCCGTCGAGACCTGGCGGATGTAGGCGTCGAACTCTGCTGCCTGCTCCTCGGCCTGCGCCTCGGCACGGGCGCGCATCTTGCCGCCACGGACGATGAGGTAGGTGAGCACGCCGATGAGGGGAAGCAGGAGGACGAACAGGAACCAGGCCGCCTTGGCGACTCCGCCGATGTCCTGGCTGCGGAAGAGGTCCACGAAGATCACCATGAGCAGGTAGATCCACAGGACGAACCCGGCGACGAGCAGCATCGTCCAGAAGATGTTCAACAGCGGGTATGTGTACGCAAGCATGTCCCACTCCTTGTTCGAGCACTCCCAGCTTCCGCCCGCACGCGGCGGGTCAGCCTCACCTGGAGCGGGTGATTCGACGGGCCCCGGGGCCCCGGGGCGCGGGCGCGGGCCCTCGGGCACGCCCGGCGCCGGCCGGCCCCCGGTCGGAGCGCCTGGCCGCAATTTCCATCGCGCCGCGTCATTTTGAGGAGGGGCGGGTACTCATTCTGCATGTCTCCACTCCCCACAGGCGGGGCGGGGAGCGAGCCGATCCGGGCCACGGTCCCCTCGGCCCGCCGCCGGGTGCCCCGATGCGCGACCAGGGGCCGGGGCGCCGGCGGTGAGCGCGGGTGACGGGGAGGGGTGCGACGGCGGAGCCGGACGCCGGCACCGCCCGGCTCCGCGCCCGACCGCTCGCCAGCCTGCGCGACCTCGAGCCGTCGCGGTGGGACGCCGTCGTGCCGCCCGGGCATGCTCCGCTGCGCCACGGCTTCCTCTCCGCCTTCGAGCAGACCGAGCTCCCGGGGCTCACCTCCGCCCCGATCGTGGCGACGGCGGGCGGTCACGAGCTGTCCGCAGCCTGCCCCGGGTACGTCTACGACCTGGACCTGCTCGGCTCGCGGCTCCCGAGGGCGACCGGGGCCCTCGGCCTGCTCCGCCGTCGCTGGCCGCACCTTCTCACCGCCCGGACCTACGAGCTCGGCAGCCCCACGCCGCTCACGAACCCCTTCCTCGTCCGCGAGGAGGCACGGCGGCCCGAGGCGGTGCG
>JAKACF010000180.1:0-372 GCA_021821585.1 Actinomycetes bacterium | reverse complement strand
AGGCGGCGATCGACGAGGCCGCGCGGCGGCGCGCGCAGTTCGTCCTCGTCCAGAACCTCTCCTCGCCGAGCGGCCCGGCGGCCGGCGCGCTCGCCCCGCTCGGCTTTGCCACCATCCCGATCCTCCCGACCGTCGTGGTGCCACTCTCGTACGGCTCCTTCGACGAGTACCTGGCCGCCATGCGCTCCCAGTACCGGCGCCGCGCCACGAAGACCCTCACGCGCTCGGCGGAGCTGCGCATCGAGCACCGCCGGCAGTTCGCCGAGCTGGCGCCCGACCTCGCGCGGCTGTGGCACCTCGTCTACGACCGGGCCGACGAGCTGCGGCGGGAGGTCCTCACGCCCGGGTACTTCCGTGCCGTCTCGACGCTCG
>JAKACF010000179.1 GCA_021821585.1 Actinomycetes bacterium | reverse complement strand
GCGAGCGCTGCGCCGTGCGCAACTCGGGGGCGACGGTGGTCGTCGAAGGCGTCGGAGACCACGGCTGCGAGTACATGACGGGGGGGACGGTCCTCGTCCTCGGCCCGACCGGCCGCAACTTCGCGGCGGGGATGTCGGGCGGCATCGCCTACGTCCATGACCCCGCCGGGGTGCTGGCGCGCCGGCTGAACCACGAGATGGTCAGCCTGGAGCCGCTCGACGAGGAGGACCGCCGGCTCGTCTCCCGTCTCATCGAGCGCCACCTCGCCGAGACCCGCTCGAGGGTGGCGGAGGCCCTCCTCGCCCGCCAGGAGGAGGCGCTCTCGGAGGTCGTGAAGGTCATGCCGCGTGACTACTCGAGGGCGCTCGAGGCCGCCCGCCGCCCGGCCGTGGCGGGCGGGGTCGCCGGGGAGGCGGTCATGGCAGTGTCCAATGGGTGACCCGAAGGCCTTCCTTCGCATCGGTCGGACGCCGCCTTCCCGCCGGCCGGTCGCCGAGCGGCTCGGGGACTGGCGGGAGGTCTACGAGCCGCTGGCGCCTGCGGCCCTCAGCGAGCAGGCCTCGCGCTGCATGGCGTGCGGGATCCCCTTCTGCCACGAGGGGTGCCCGCTCGGCAACCTCATCCCGGAGTGGAACGACCTCGTCGTCGCCGGGCGCCTCGACGACGCCGCCGAGCGGCTGGCGGCGACCAACAACTTCCCCGAGTTCACCGGCCGGCTCTGCCCGGCGCCCTGCGAGGGGTCGTGCGTGCTCGGGATCGCCTCCGAGCCCGTGCTCATCAAGCAGGTCGAGCTCGAGATCGCCGAGCACGCCGCCTCGGCCGGCCTCGAACCCCGCAGGCCGCCGCGCCTAAGCGGCCGCTCGGTCGCCGTCGTGGGCTCGGGCCCGGCCGGTCTGGCTGCCGCCCAGCAGCTCACGAGGGCGGGTCACCGGGTCGTCGTCTTCGAGCGGGCCGAGCGCCCCGGTGGGCTGCTGCGCTACGGGATCCCCGGGTTCAAGATGGAGAAGGCCGTCCTCGACCGGCGCCTCGCCCAGATGGAGGCGGAGGGCACCGAGTTCCGCACCGGCGTCGCCGTCGGCGGATCGAGCGGCGAGCCGGGAACGGCGGCCGCCTCCGCCCCGGGGGCCGAGGTCGTGGACGCCGGCGAGCTGCGGGCTGGCTTCGACGCCCTCGTGCTCGCCGTCGGTGCCACCGCGCCCCGGGACCTCGACGTCCCCGGGCGGGAGCTGTCGAGCGTGCACTTCGCCATGGACTACCTAAAGGGCGCCAATCTCGTCCTCGAGGGGGGCCTCGACCGGGCGCCCGTCGACGCGGCGGGGCGGGACGTCGTGATCGTCGGCGGCGGCGACACCGGCGCCGACTGCCTCGGGACCGCCCTCCGCCAGGGCGCCGCCTCGGTCGTCCAGCTCGAGATCATGCCGGCCCCGCCGCTCGAGCGAGCGGCCGACAACCCGTGGCCGACCTGGCCGGTGGTGCTGCGGACGTCGTCCGCCCACGAGGAGGGCGGGACGCGGCTGTTCTCGCTGTCGACGACCGCCTTCCTCGGCGACGGGGAGGGCCGGGTGCGCGCCCTGGCGCTCTCCGAGGTGCGCCGGGAGAGTGCCGGCGGGCGCACGGTGCTCGTCCCGGTGGAGGACAGCGCCTGCGAGGTCCCGGCCGGTCTCGTCCTGCTGGCGCTCGGCTTCGGGGGGCCGGAGCGGGGCGGCCTCGTCGCCGGGCTCGGGCTCAGGCTCGACCGGCGCGGCAACATCGAGGTGGGGCCGCGGTTCGAGACGAGCGAGCCGGGGGTCTTCTGCTGCGGCGACGCCGCCCGCGGCCAGAGCCTCGTCGTCTGGGCGATCGCCGAGGGGCGTGCGGCGGCGGCCGCGGTCGACCGCCACCTGCGGGGCACGACCGGGCTCGGTGCCCCGGTCGTGCCGGGTCAGCTGGCGCTCTCCTGAGACGGGTCGCCCGGCTGGTCCTCCGGGCGCCCGGCGTGCCCGGCGAGCCACTCCCTGAGCGCCGTCGCCGTCATCGGGACGGCGACGTGGTAGCCCTGGACGGCGTCGCAGCCGAGCAGCCCGGTCACCTCGAGGACCTCCTCGGAGTCGACGCCCTCGGCGACCACCGAGAGGTCGAGGCTGTGGCCGAGGTCGGCCACCGCCCGGACGATCTCCCGGGCGACGGCGTCGCCGCCGAGCGGGCGGACGAAGGACTTGTCGATCTTCACCGAGCTCACGGGGAGGCGCTGGAGGTAGGCGAGGGACGAGTAGCCGGTACCGAAGTCGTCGAGGGCGAAGCGGATGCCGTGGCCGGTCAGCTCCTCGAGCCGGGCGATGGCTCCCTCGGGGTCCGCCATGACGGCGCTCTCGGTGATCTCGAGCTCGACCGCCTCGACCGCCAGCCCGGCCCGTGAGACCGCCGACATGACGGCGTCGGGGAGCGAGGGGTCGTGGACGGTGGCGGCCGAGAGGTTGACCGCCACGGGCACCTCGTAGCCGGCGCGCTGCCACGAGGCGCACTCGGCGAAGGCCCGGGCGAGCACCCAGGCGGTGAGCTCCCGGACGAGGCCGGTCTGCTCGGCGAGCGGGACGAAGACGTCGGGCAGCAAGAGCCCCCGCGTCGGGTGCTGCCAGCGCACGAGCGCCTCGACGCCGGCCGCCCGTCTCGTCTCGACGTCGACCTTCGGCTGGTAGTCGAGCCGGAGCTCGCCGGCGTCGATCGCCTCGGAGAGCTCGCTCGCGAGCGCCAGCCGGGCGAGGCTCGAGCGCTCGAGGTCGTCGCTGTAGCGGCGGATCCCGACGTGCTCCCGCTTGGCCTGGAACATCGCCGTCTCGGCCCGGCGCAGGAGGTCGGCGAGGGGGACCTCGCCCACCTCGGACGGCCCGAGGGCGGAGATCCCGATGCTCGAGCGCAGCCGGAGGTCGAGGCCGGCGACGGCGAGCGGTTCGCCCACGACGCTGCGCAGCCGCCCGGCGAAGTCGTCCTCGGCCGCCTCGTCCTCGAGGCGCCGGCAGACGAGGGCGAACTCGTCGGCCCCGAGGCGGGCGACGACGGCGACCGGGTCGCCGATCCGCTCGAGGCGCCGGGCCACCTCGACGAGGACGCGGTCGCCGACGGCGTGGCCGAGGGTCTCGTTGATCTCCTTGAAGCGGTCGACGTCGACGACGAGCACGCAGTGGTCGCGCCCGTTCCACTCGGGGCGGACCGGTGCACCGCCGGCCCGCCGGGAGGCGAGGAAGAGGCGGTTCGCCAGCCCGGTGAGCGGGTCGGTGAGCGCCTGGGCCCTGATCGCCTCCTCCGCCCTCACCCGGCTGGCGGCCGCCGCCAGCACGTTCGCCACCGCCTCGACGAAGTTGACGTCGTCGGGACCGAAGCCGGCCCGGCGCCGGCTCGTGACGCCGAGGACGCCGACGGGCATGTCCTGGCCGGGGATGGGCGCCTCGATCACCGAGACGGCCCGCGAGCGGGTCCACAGCTCGGGGACGTCGAAGCGCGCCTCGACGTCGAGGTCGTTCGAGACGACGGTCTGCTGGGTGACGAGGGCGAAGCTCGCCGGCGAGGAGGTCGGCTCGGCGGAGACGAGCTCCTCGCCGTCGAGATGGGGGAAGCGGGCAGACAGCGAGAGCAGCGAGGCGTCGAGGAAGGACTCGAAGACGTGGACGGTGTCGGCCGGGAGGCGCTGGCGGAGCACCTTCACGGCGTCCTCGAGCAGGCTCGGGTAGTCGACGCCGGCGAGCGCCCACCGCCCGAGCTCGGCGAGGGCGGCCTGGCGGGTGGCGTGGTCGAGCAGCCTCGCCTCGCTCCGGCGCTCGTCGGTGACGTCGTGGAGCGTCACCACGATGCCCGCCACGGCCGGGTCGTGGGTCAGGTTGTCGCCGACCACCTCGACCTCGCGGAAGGAGCCGTCGGCGTGCGCCACCCGGAGGCGCTCGGGCGGCTGGGCGCCCGGGCGCGCGAGGATCGCCTCGACGAGGGCGCGGCAGCGCTCGAGGTCGTCTGGGTGGACGAGGGATCCGGGGTCGATGGTCTCGCCGGGCCGCCAGCGGCGGCCGAGCACCCGCTCGGCGGCCGGGTTCGCCGAGCGCACCATCCCGGCGCCGGTCAGCACGAGGATGACGTCGGAGACGTGCTCGAGGAGGAGCGACTGGCGCCGGACCGAGGCGGCGACCGCCTCGTCGGCCTCGACCCGGGCGGTCACGTCGACGGCGACGAGGGCGTACCCGCCCTGCGATCCGTCGCCGCCGGGTCGGGGGGCGCCGGCGACCTCGAGCCTGTGACCGGCGAGGTCCACCTCCACCGACACGGCCTCGCCGGACAACAGCCGGGCGACGGGCCCTCCGGGCGCCCCCGGTGGAGAGAGGAGGTCGCCGAGGTGCCGGCCGACGACCCCGCCGGGGAAGAGGGCGTCGCGCAGCCCGCCTTCGCAGAAGCTGACGACGCCGTCCCGGTCGCACTCGAGGAGGAGGAGGGGAGCGAGGCGGGCCGCTCGGGTGGCCGCCCCGTCGGTTCCGGGGCGCGCCAACGTCGCCGCGCCGTCGCCCGCCTCCCGATCGTCCGCCGCCACCGGCGCTTGGTCGAAGATCACCGCCCCACCTCGGGCTGAAGGATAGCCCGCCGCGCGGGACGCCTCCGGGGGAAGCCCTGGAGAGGGCCCCCCCGGGCCCGTATCCTGAGGGGCCACGAGAGCCGGGTCGTCCGGCGCTCGGCGAGAGCCCCGGCCCAAAAGGAGAGCCCATGCGGAGCACGATGCAGGAGGCGCCTCTCCTCGTGAGGGAGATCCTGCGGCACGGCGCCCAGGTCTACCCGACGAGCGAGGTCGTGACCTTCGAGGGGGACCACTTCCGGCGGGCGAGCTTTGCTGAGGTGGCGGCCCGCGCCGCCCAGCTCGCCCACGGCCTGGCCGAGCTCGGCATCGGCCAGGGCGACCGCGTCGGCACCTTCTGCTTCAACCACCAGGAGCACGTCGAGGCCTACTTCGCCATCCCGAGCATGGGCGCCGTCCTGCACACCCTCAACATCCGCCTCTTCCCCGAGCAGCTGAAGTACGTGATCGACCACGCCGGGGACCGCGTCATCCTCTGCGACGCGGCGGTCGCCCCGCTGCTCGCCCGCGTCGTCGGGGAGTGCGAGAGCGTCGAGCGCATCGTGGTCGTCGGCGAGGGCGACACCTCGGCCTTCGCCCCGCTCGGGCGGCTGGCGGAGACGACCGCCTACGAGGACCTGCTCGCCGGCCGGCCGGAGCAGTACGACTGGCCCGTCCTCGACGAGCACGAGGCGGCGGCCATGTGCTACACGAGCGGCACGACGGGGAACCCGAAGGGCGTCTCCTACAGCCACCGGTCGACCTACCTGCACTCGCTGGCGAGCACCTCTGCCGCCACCCTCGGGATCTCGAGCCACGACCGGGCGCTCGTCGTCGTCCCGCAGTTCCACGCCAACGCCTGGGGGATGCCTTACTCCGCCTGGCTGTCGGGTGCGGACCTCATCATGCCCAAGCAGTTCCTCCAGGCCGAGCCGCTCGTGAAGATCATCGAGGCCGAGCGTCCCACCTTCGCCGGCGCCGTGCCGACGATCTGGAACGACGTGCTCCGCTACGCCGAGTCGCACGGCTCGGACCTGTCCTGCTTCCGCAGCATCGTCTGCGGAGGTTCGGCCGTGCCGCGCTCGCTCATGGAGCGCTTCGAGGAGCGCTACGGCGTGCCCATCATCCAGGCGTGGGGGATGACCGAGACGAGCCCGCTCGGCTCGGTCGCCATCCCGCCGAGGGGCGTCGAGGGGGAGGATGCCTGGGCCTACCGGACCAAGGCCGGCCGGGCGGTCTTCGGGGTGGAGGTCCGCGTCGTCGACGGGACCGGCGCCGTGGCGCCCCGGGACGGCCGCTCGGTGGGCGAGTTCGAGGTCCGGGGACCGTGGGTGACCGGCTCCTACCAGGGCGACCCCTCGCCCGAGCGCTTCCACGACGGCTGGCTGCGCACCGGCGACGTCGGCACCGTCGACGAGCTCGGCTACCTCACCATCACCGACCGGACCAAGGACGTCATCAAGACCGGCGGGGAGTGGATCTCCTCGGTCGAGCTCGAGAACGTCCTCATGGGCCATCCGGCCGTCTTCGAGGCGGCCGTCGTGGCGATCCCCGACGAGCGCTGGGACGAGCGGCCGCTCGCCTGTGTCGTGCTGCACGAGGGCGCCTCGGCGACCCCGGCCGAGCTCGCCGCCTACCTCTCCGAGCGGGTGGCCAGGTGGTGGGTGCCCGAGCGGTGGGCCTTCGTCGCCGAGGTGCCGAAGACGAGCGTCGGCAAGTTCGACAAGAAGGTGCTGCGGGCCGAGTTCGCCAAGGGGGAGCTCACCGTCGTGGGGGCGGAGGCGGGCGCCTAGGTGCCCGCCTCCGAGCGCCTCGAGGAGCTCGCCGGCGACCTCGACCGGGTGGCGGAGGGCCTCGTCGACGT
>JAKACF010000178.1 GCA_021821585.1 Actinomycetes bacterium | reverse complement strand
TTCTTCCTCGCCCTCCACCTCCACCTGCTGCACGCCTACCAGCTGACGCGCCTCACGAGCTTCCTCCACCAGAACTCGAACACCCAGTCCTCGAACTACGAGCTGTACATGACCCGCAACGCCATCTCCTCGGGTGGCCTGAAGGGCGTCGGCATCGACCACGGGCTCGCCACCAACCTGGCGCTCATCCCGAACCAGTACACCGACTTCATCTTCTCGGCCGTCGGCGAGCAGCTCGGCTTCATCGGGTCGGCCGTGATGATCGGCCTGTACGGCCTCATCGCCCTGCGGATGCTGCGGGCCGCCCAGATGGCCAAGGACTCCTTCGGCCGCCTCGTCTGCGTCGGGGCGCTCGCCTTTCTGTCCTTCTCGGTCTTCGAGAACGTCGGGATGAACATCGGCATCATGCCGATCACGGGCATCCCGCTCCCCTTCATCAGCTACGGCGGTTCGGCCACCTTCGCCTTCTTCGCGACAATTGGCCTCGTGTTGAACGTCGAGATGCGTAGGCTGCCGCGACGGTGACGCGACGCGACGCCCTGGCGGAGACCGAGACGACGCCCGGCGAGATGGCCGAGGACGGCGAGGAGACGGGCGGGATCCCGCCCGGGGAGGCCGAGCCCGGCGAGGCGGCCGAGACGGCCGGGGAGGAGCCGCCCCTCGAGGAGGCCGCCCCGCCGCCCGCCATGTCGCAGATGCTCTTCGTCGACATCTCGCTCGTGCTCCCCTCCACCCATCCCGTCGTCGTGCTGCAGGAGGCCGACTGGCCCTACCGCGAGCTGCGGATCCCCGTCGGCGGGGCCGAGGGCGTGGCCATCGCCTATGCCGCGAGAAGGGTGGCGACCCCCCGCCCCCTCACCCACGAGATGGTCTCCCGCCTGCTCGACGCCTTCGACCTCACCCTGGACGCCGTCCACATCACGGCTGTCGAGGGGGCCAACTTCGTCGCCGAGCTCCGCCTCTCGGGGCGGAGCGGGGTTCGCAGCGTCGACTGCCGGCCTTCGGACGGCATCGCCCTCGCCCTCAGGCGGACCATCCCGGTCCCGATCATGGTCGCCCCCGAGGTCCTCGACCGGGCGGCGGGAGCGGCGGCCTCGGGCAACTGAGCGGGCCTCAGGGCACGCTGGCGGCGACGGGGTCGATCAGCTGGGGGAGCTCGGTCTGGACGGGCTGGGCGCCCTCGTTCGAGATCCTGAGCAGGAGCGCGATCAGGATGTAGTTGGCGACGAGGGACGAGCCGCCGTAGGAGACGAAGGGGAGCGTCACCCCGGTGAGGGGGAGCAGCCTCGAGACGCCGGCCATGATGATGAAGGCCTGGAAGACGAGGACGAGGGTGAAGCCGAGGGCGGCGAGCTTGGCGAACTCGGTGCGGGCCCGCGCCGCGATGCGGATCCCCGACCCCGTGATCAGCATGTAGGCCACGACGACGGCCGAGGCGCCGACGAGGCCGAGCTCGTTGGCGATGGCGGCGAAGACGAAGTCGCTCTGGGCGACCGGGATGGCGGCGGCGCCGCCGAGGCCGAGCGCCCTGCCGAAGATCCCGCCCTGGCCCATCATCACCTCGGCGATGGCCGGCTGGTAGCCGGGCGTCGGCCCGGGGCCGCTCAGGTACTTCCAGGGGTCGAGCCAGACCTCGAGGCGGACGTTCACCTGGCTCAGGATGTGCGCCGCGATGAAGGTCCCGGCCGCGAAGGCGACGAGGCCGAGCAGCACGTAGGTCCACCGCCCGGTCGTCACCCACAACATGGCGACGAACAGGACGAACAAGATGAGCGAGAAGCCGACGTCCCGCTCCATGATGATGACGCCGACCGAGGCCAGCCAGGCGACGGCGATCGGGCCGAACCCCCGCAGGTCCGGCACGAGGCGGTTGCCGACCCGCGAGGTCGCCATCGACAGCAGCTCCCGCTTCTCGACGAAGTAGGAGGCGAAGAAGATGACGAGGAGCAGCTTGGCGAACTCGACGGGCTGGAAGGAGATCGGCCCGAGCTTCACCCAGAGGTAGGCGCCGTTCTGGTCGGCGGCGTAGTCCTTGAGGCCCGGCACGAGGGGGAGCACGAGCAGGATGAAGGCGCAGGCGGCGAGGAGGTAGCGGTAGCGCTCGATGTCCCGGGAGCGCCGGAAGACGAGGAGGGTGGCCACGTAGGCGGCGAAGCCGACTCCCGACCAGATCGACTGCATGCCCGCCAGGTGGGGGGAGGACGGCTCGAAGGGGGCGAGGCGCTGCATCATGACGAAGCTGAGCCCGTTCAGCACGAGCACCACGGGGAGGATGATCGGGTCGGCCTCGGGGACGAGCCAGCGGTTGACGAGGTTGCCGGCGATCCCGAAGGCGAGCAGCAACAGCGCGATCAGCCCGAGGTTGGGCGGGAAGCTGTTGTAGGTCCCGAGGTAGGCGAGGACCTCGGCGAAGAGCACGACGAGGACGCCGACGAGGATGAGGCCGAGCTCGCTGCGCCGGCGGGGGTGCGAGCGAGAGGCAGTGGTCGTGATCGCTGCCACGGGATCACGGTAGCGTCTCGTCCGTGGAGGCCGACGTCATCGCCACGGCGCGAGCCCCCGAGCCCGAGCGCGGCCGGGGGCCGGCGGTCGCGCCCGACAGCGCCGAGCGCTTCCTCAACAGGGAGCTCTCCTGGTGCGACTTCTCCGAGCGCCTCCTCGACCTCGCCGAGGACGAGTCCGTCCCGCTGCTCGAGCGGGTGAAGTTCGTGGCCATCTGCGCGAGCGGCACCGACGAGTTCTTCCAGGTGCGCGTCGCCGGCCTGAAAGAGCGCCTGGCGGCCGGCGTCCGCTCCCGCTCCTCGGACGGCCTCACCGCCGACGAGCAGCTCGGGCGGATACGGGTCCGCTCGCTCGAGGTGGCCGCCCGCCAGGACCACGTCGTGAACGAGGTCCTCGTCCCGCGCCTGGCGGATGCCGGCATCGAGATCGTGAGCTGGGCCGGCCTCGAGGAGGGCGAGCGCCGCTCGCTGCTCGAGCTGTTCGAGCGGGAGATCTTCCCGGTTCTCACCCCGCTCGCGGTCGACCCCGGCCACCCCTTCCCCTACATCTCGAACCTCTCGCTCAACCTCGCCATCCTCGTCGCCGACGAGCTGACGGGCGAGCACCGCTTCGCCCGCGTCAAGGTGCCGACGCTGCTGCCCCGCTTCGTCCGGGTCGGCGGCGCCACCCGCTTCGTCCCGCTCGAGGACGTCATCGCCGGCAACCTCGGCCGGCTCTTCCCCCAGATGACGATCGGCGGGCACTACAACTTCCGGGTCACGCGCAACGCGGACCTCGCCCTCGAGGAGGGCGAGGCGGACGACCTCCTCGCGGCGGTCGAGGTCGAGCTCCGCCGACGCCGCTTCGGGCGCGCCGTCCGCCTCGAGGTGGGCGCCGGGACGCCCGAGGACGTCCGCCAGCTCCTGCTCGACGAGCTCGAGCTCTCGCCCGACGACGTCTACGAGACCCGGGCGCCGCTCGACCTGAGCCAGCTCTGGCAGCTGCACGGCATCGACCGCGCGGAGCTGCACGACTCGCCGTGGCTGCCGGTCTCGCCCGCCCGCCTGGCGGCCGTCGGCGAGGAAGCCGTCGACGTCTTCGCCGTGCTGCGCGAGCGCGAGGTGCTCGTCCACCACCCCTACGACTCCTTCGCCAGCTCCGTCGAGGCCTTCATCAACCAGGCGGCCGACGACCCGAAGGTGCTCGCCATCAAGCAGACCCTCTACCGCACCTCGAACGACACCGACATCGTCGACGCCCTCATCCGGGCGGCCGAGCAGGGAAAGCAGGTGGCCGCCCTCGTCGAGCTGAAGGCGCGCTTCGACGAGCAGGCGAACATCTCCTGGGCGCGCCAGCTCGAGCAGGCGGGGGTGCACGTCGTCTACGGCCTCGTCGGGCTGAAGACCCACTCGAAGACCGCCCTCGTCATCCGGCGGGAGGACGACAGCCTGAGGGGCTACTGCCACGTCGGCACGGGCAACTACAACTCCGGGACGGCCCGGGTCTACGAGGACTTCGGCCTGCTGTCGGCCGACCCGGAGCTGGCGGGCGACCTCACGGAGCTGTTCAACTTCCTCACCGGCTACGGGCACCAGTCCGGCTACCGCCGGCTCATCACCTCGCCCCACGACGTCCGGGACTTCGTGCTGCGCGAGCTCGAGGCCGAGTCGCGGCTCGGCCGGGAGGGCCACGTCACGATCAAGGTGAACGGGCTCACCGACCCGGAGGTCATCGACGGGCTGTACACCGCCAGCCGGGCCGGGGTGCGCATCGAGCTCATCGTCCGGGGCCTGTGCTGCCTGCGCCCGGGGGTGCCCGGGCTGTCCGAGACGGTCACGGTCCGCTCCATCGTCGGCCGCTTCCTCGAGCACTCGCGCGTCTACCGCTTCGGCGACCCGGACTCGGCCCGGGGCGCCCGCCACTTCATCGGCTCGGCCGACCTCATGGAGCGGAACCTCGACCGCCGCGTCGAGGCGCTGGCGCCGGTGCGCGGCGCCGAGCTCACCGCCCGCCTCGACGAGACCCTGGCGCTGAACCTGGCCGACGACATCAACAGCTGGGAGCTCGGGCCCGACGGCTCCTGGCGCCGCCTCCCGCCCGAGCGGGGGGTGAGCGTCCAGGCGCGCCTGCAGGAGCTCACCGTCGAGCGGGCGCGCAAGCGGTGGGCCTTCGAGGGGTGATGCCCGCAGCGGGACGTCGTCGACAACGGGGCGCCCGGCGGTGAGGATCGGCGCGCTCGACCTCGGCAGCAACTCCTTCCACCTCCTCGTCGTCGAGGCCCGGCCCGACGGCAGCTTCACGCCGCTCGTGCGCGAGAAGGAGATGCTCCGCCTCGGCGACGTCGTGGCGGCCTCGGGCCGCCTCACCGAGGAGGCCGTCGACCGGGCGGTCGAGGTGGTCGGCAGGTTCCGCGCCATCGCCGAGACGAACCAGGTCGACGAGCTCGTCGCCTACGGCACGGCCGCCCTGCGCGAGGCCGAGAACGGCCCCGAGGCGGCCGACCGGATCGAGGCCGAGACGGGCGTGGCCGTCCAGGTGGTGAACGGCATCCGGGAGGCCCAGCTCGTCTTCGAGGCGGTGCGGGCGAGCGTCCTCATGGAGCCGGCGCCGGTCGTCTGCGCCGACCTCGGCGGCGGCTCGCTCGAGCTCGCCCTCGGCGACCGCTACGGGCTGCAGTACGCCACGAGCCTGCACCTCGGCGTGGCACGCCTCACCGTCGAGCTCGTCCGCTCGGACCCGCCGACCCACAAGGACCGGGCCCGCCTGCGCCGGCGCATCGAGCAGGAGCTCGAGAGCGTCGTCCCGGACCTCGCCGCCCGCCATCCCCGCCAGCTCGTCGGCTCCTCGGGCACGATGTGCGCCCTCGTCCGGGCGGCCGCAGCGCTGCGCGACGGGAGCGTCCCGGCGTCGGTCAACCAGCTGAGCGTCTCCCGGAGCGAGCTCGAGAGCCTGTTCGAGCTCGTCTTCTCCCTCGGGGCGGAGGACCGGGCACGCCTCCCCGGGGTCGACAACCGCCGGGCCGAGCTGTTGCCGGCCGGCGCCGTCGTCGCCGAGTCGCTCCTCGACCTGCTCGGGCTCGACACCCTGACGGCCTCGGAGTGGGCGCTCAGGGAGGGCATGGTGCTGAGGGTGCTGCGCAAGCACGACCGTGCGGACCTGTCCGGCGACCCGCGGGCGATACGGCGGGCCTCGGTGCTCTCGCTCTGCCGCCGCTCGAGCTGGCGCGAGCCCCACGCCCGGGCCGTCGCGCGCATGGCGCTCGAGCTGTTCGAGGGGACCGCCCCCCTCCACCACGGCGACGAGGTCGACCGCGAGCTGCTCGAGCTCGCCGCCCTCCTGCACGACGTCGGGGAGCACGTGAGCCGGGACGGCCATGCCCGCCACAGCGCCTACCTCATCGAGCACGGCGGGCTGCGGGGATTCTCGCCCGACGAGGTCCGGATCCTCGCCTGCCTCGCCCGCTACCACACCCGGGGCCGCCCCCGGGAGAGCTTCGCCCCCTTCGAGGCGCTCGGGGAGACCGACCGCTCGAGGGTGCTGCGCCTGCTCGCCCTGCTGCGCATCGCCGACGGGCTCGACGTGAGCCACGCCGAGGTCGTCGGACCGATCACGGTCGAGCTCGCCGACGACCGGGCGGTCATCAGGGCGCCCGCCCGGGGCGAGGCCGAGCTCGAGAGCTGGATGTTCCACCGCAAGCGGGGGCTGTTCGAGGAGGTCCTCGGCGTCCCGGCCACACTCGAGCTCTCCCGCGCCCACCACGACGAGTTCGAGCCGGAGGCCTTCGTCCCGGCGGCGGGCCATGGCTGAGCTCCTCGTCCGCACCCGCACGGCCCGCTACCTCGAGCCGGCCGGCGACCCCGGCTGGTTCGGTCCGGGGTCGGTCACCTGGCTCGTCCACTCGGACCTCCCCTCGATGCTCGTCGGCGGGCTGTCGGCGCTCTATCTGCAGACGCTCCACCCGCTCGTCATGCAGGGGGTGGAGGACCACTCCGGCTACCGCT